>NZ_JBSICH010000018.1:0-22394 GCF_053613315.1 Streptomyces sp. JK94
TTCCTTTCTTTTCTTCCCCCTCCCCCCTTCTGTGGTTCCCCCTCCCCCCCCGGGCCGGGCGGGGTCAGCCGCCGTCCAGCCGGGCGCGCAGCAGTTTCTTGCCCAGTTCGGCGCCCTTGCGGCTGTCCGCCTGTGCCTTGCGGAACAGCTCCGCGACCTCGGTGTCCTTGTTCCGCTCCGCGTCCTGGATGTACGTCTCCAGGCGCAGCGCGTTGCTCAGGCAGGACTCGACGTACCAGATCAGGTTGTAGTCCTTGTCCTGCGTGCCGGTCGCACCGCCGGTCTCCGTACCGCTGGTCATGCGGGCCTCCTCCTCGAGGTGCCGGTTCCGTGGTGCCGGCCGGGTACCCGGGGCGCCGGGGAGCACACGGGCGCTCGCGGAGCCGGGGGCGGCCGGGATGTTCGCGGGCTCACGGGAGTACGCCGTCGAGGGCGTCCGCGTCCACGCGGCCCGGCCCTCGCCGGGAGGGGTGGCGATCGCGCCAACTCCTCGGCTCCGCCCGGTTCATGCGGTCGCGGCGAAGTACAGTCCCCTGGACCGTTCCGCAGTACGGAGGAGGTCCGCCGTGACCGACCGCATCGCCCTCGACCCGCTCGGCGCCGACATCGCCGGGGAGAGCGCCCGGCTGCGCGCCCTCGGACCGATGGTCCCCGTGGAGCTGCCGGGCGGTATACCGGCGTGGGCGCCCACCGGCTACGACACGCTCAGGGAGCTGATCCTCGACCCGCGGGTGAGCAAGGATGCGCGGCTGCACTGGCGGCTGTGGCCCGAGATCGGCGAGCGCCCCTCGTGGGAGTGGATGGTCGGCTGGGTCGGCGTGGTCAACATGCTGTCCGCCTACGGCCCCGACCACACCCGGCTGCGCAGGCTGGTGGCACCGAGTTTCACCCACCGGCGCACCGAGGCGATGCGGCCGAGGGTGGCGGCGATCACCGCGGAGCTGCTCGACGCCCTCGACGCGTCCGGCGGTGACGTCGTCGATCTGCGGGAGCGGTTCGCGCATCCGCTGCCGATGCGGATGATCTGCGAGCTGTTCGGTGTGCCGCAGGACATGTGGGAGGACACCGGGCGGCTCATCGCGGCCAGCATGGACACCTCCGACACGAGTCCGGAGCACGCCGCGTCCGTACAGCGGCAGATCGGCACGGTGCTGCCGGCGCTGATCGCCCACAAGCGCGAGCATCCCGGCGACGACCTGACCACCGAGCTGATCCGGGTCCGCGACGAGGACGGCGACCGGCTCTCCGACGAGGAGCTGCTGGACACGCTGCTGCTGGTCATCGGGGCGGGCTTCGAGACCACCGTGAACCTCATCGGGAACGCGGTCGTCGCCCTGCTGACGCATCCCGGGCAGCTGGCGGCCGTACTCTCCGGCCGGACCGGATGGGACGCGGTCGTCGACGAGACGCTGCGGGTGCACCCGTCGATCGCGTCGCTGCCGCTGCGGTTCGCCGTCACCGACATCGCCGTCGGCGGCGTCGTCGTCCCGGCCGGGGACGCCATCATCACGACGTACGCGGCCGCCGGGCTCGATCCCGCGCGCTACGGGCCGGACGCGGACGCCTTCGACACGGCGCGCGGGGCCGACGACCACCTCGCGTTCGGCATCGGGGTGCACCGGTGCGTCGGCGCGCCGCTGGCCCGCGCCGAGGCCCTGACGGCGCTGCCCGCCCTGTTCCAGAGGTTCCCCGAGCTGCGGCTGGCCGTCGACCCGCGGGAGCTGCGGCAGGTGCCGTCGTTCATCGCCTGCGGCTGGCGGGAGATCCCGGTGCGGCCGGGCGGCTGACCGCGCCGTACCCGGGCGGTGGAGGGCCGTGGGGACGCGACCGGACCCCCGTTCCGGTCGTGCCCCCGCGGCTCGTCGAACCTACGTGGACGACCCGGCCGTTGTGAATCGTGTCGATGCCCGCTGCCGGGCCGGCGGGACTCACCCGTGCACAGGTGAGTCCGGATGACCCGGTTTCGTCCCGTGCAGAGGGGGCTCGTCGAGGTCCCCCGCCGCCAGGTGGGCCAGCACCACCTCGTACAGGTCGCTGCCGGCGGCGAGCAGCTGGCGTTCGAGTACGGGCTCGGCGCTGCGCACGTGCTCGCGCACCGTCTGGGGGTGCATGCCCAGCGCCTGCGCGGCCCGCTCGGCGTTCCCGCCGGCGGCGATCCAGGAACGCAGTGTGCGGCGCAGGTTCCGGGCGTCCGGCTCCAGGCGGCCGAGCAGGCCGCCGGCCCAGTCGCGCAGCGCGGGTCCGGCCAGCAGGTCGGTGAGACGGGCGGGGGCGGGCCGGTCCGGGTGGCCGTCGGGGTGGTGCTGGTCGAGACCGGCCTGGGCGTTCAGGGCGAGGTGGACGGTGGCGCGGGCGGTCAGGCCGGTGAAGTCGGTACGCAGCAGTGCCTCGACCCGGTCCATGCGGGCACGGACGGTGTTGCGGCTGACCCCGAGGATCTTCGCCGAGTTGACGGCGGTGAACTCCAGACCGAGCCGGGTGGTGGCGAGCAGTTCGGCGCGCGTGTGGTGCGGCAGGGCGTCGAGCGGGCGCAGCACGTGGGCCGTCCAGCCGTGCAGCGCCGCCGGATCCATCAGCCGCTCGGGGTGGGTCCGCTCGGCGTACACCGCCGCCTTCTCCGGCCGGAACCGGGCGACGGCGAGGGCGCTCACGGCCTGCCCGTACGCGGTGGCGGTGCGGGCGAGGCTCTGCCGGGCGCTGCCGCCGAGGAAGACGCCGGGCAGACGGCCGACGAGCGAGCGCAGCTGCCGGCCGGCCGCTTCGCGGGGCGAGAGGACGATCACGTGGCCGTCCATGGCCGGGCACCGTACGACCAGCGCCCGCTCCCCCGTCGCCGTCAGGCACTCCTCGGCGAGGCGGTCGCGCTCCTCGGGGCTGCTCTCCACGACGTACACGCACGCCGTGTCGGTGTCGAGGAGACCCGGCCAGAGCCCGGCGGCCACGCGGCGGGCGGAGACGGTGTCCTCCACCATCAGCAGTTGCAGGATGGCCAGGCGCAGGTCGGAGGACGCCCGCCGCAGCCGGTGTCCGGCCGCGGCCGACGCGTGGCCCGCCAGCAGCAGCTCCACCACCTGGGCGGTGTGCGTGACGATGTCGGCGGCCCGCCGGTCGAAAGGCGTGTCGCGCGTGACCGCGAGGACGGCGGCCGGTGCCGGGTGGACCCGTTCGACCCGGACCAGCCGCAGATGGCGGCCCCGGTCCTCCAGGGCGGCGGAGGCTATCCGGCCCGACGTGATGTCGGCGACCAGACCCCCGTCCAGCGGAGTGCGGGTACCGGCCAGCAGGCGGCCGGTGTCGTCCTGCAGCGACACGGCCGCGTGCGCGGCCGAGGCGAGCCAGGTCACGACCCTGCGCACGTCGCGTCCGGCCGGCCGCAGGTGGTCGAGCAACTCCGCCGCCCACTCGTCGTGCCCGCCGGCCGCGGCAGCCCGCTGCCGTGTCCCGTCCTCTCGGCCCGCCACCGGCCTTCTCCTCGCCCTCGGGTCGTTCCCGGCCCAGACCGGGGACGTTACCGCATGGCCGAGCGGGCACGGCGCCCGCGCGGGGAGCGGCCGTGCGGGACCGGACCGGGTCCGCGTCGCCGTCCGGGCCTGTCGTTGCGCACGAGCCGGCGGGCATAAGCTCGGTGAATGGCGAAGTACTTCGACGTGCACCCCGAGAACCCCCAGCCCCGCAGCATCGCCCAGGTCGCCGACAGCGTCCGCTCCGATGCGCTGATCGCGTACCCGACGGACTCCTGTTACGCCCTGGGCTGCCGACTGGGCAGCCGCGACGGCACCGACCGCATCCGGTCGATCCGGCAACTGGACAGCCGGCACCACTTCACCCTGGTGTGCCAGGACTTCGCGCAGCTCGGCCGGTTCGTGCAGATCGACAACGACGTCTTCCGTGCCATCAAGGCCTCGACCCCCGGCAGCTACACCTTCATCCTCCCGGCGACGCGGGAGGTGCCGCGCATGCTCCAGCATCCGAAGAAGAAGACCGTGGGCGTACGCATCCCCGACCACGTCGTCACCCAGTCCCTGCTGGCCGAGCTGGGCGAGCCCCTGCTGTCCAGCACCCTGCTGCTGCCCGGCGAGGAGGAGCCGATGACGCAGGGCTGGGAGATCAAGGACCGGCTCGACCACGTGCTGGACGCGGTGATCGACTCCGGGGACTGCGGCACGGAGCCGACCACGGTCGTCGACTTCTCCGGCGGAGAGGCGGAGATCGTGCGGCGCGGGGCGGGCGACACGACCAGGTTCGAGTAGGGGGCCGCCCGGCACGGCGAGGGGCGCGGCACCGTCCCGGTGACACGCGGGCCGACGCCTCGGCGTACCGCCGGGCGGCACCGGGCGGCGCCGCCCGGCCCGCTGACGCGGACGTTCTGCCCCGTCCTGTCCGAAACGGCGGTACCGGCGCGGGAGTTGGAGGCGGCTTCCCCCATGGGCCGCCGCCGGGGTCGTTGTTACCGTGCCCCGGTGTCCAACTCCTCACGTGATACCCCCGAAGGCGCCGGCTGGGGCTCCACCGAGCACGGCTCCTACCGAGAGCTCATGCCGCAGCGCACCGAGAAGCTGTCCTGGCTGAGTCCCAGAACGCTGTGGGCCGCCCGCAACGGCGTGCTGGCCTCCTGGTTCGGGGACCCGACGGGCCGTACCCGTGCCCGCTGGACGGCGCAGCGGGCGGCGGCCGGAGCACCGGCCGACAAGGTGATCCGGCGTGCGGACCCGGACCGGTTCTCCTTCCTCGTGATCGGGGACCCGGGGGAGGGCGGTGACCCCCAGTACGCCGTCGTCCCGGGTCTGCTGGAGGCCGGTCGGGACACGCGGTTCGCCGTCGTCGCCAGCGATGTGATCTACCCGGTGGGCAGTGCCGACGACTACGGCACCAAGTTCTTCCGCCCGTACCGCGACTATCCGGCGCCGATCTACGCGATACCGGGGAACCACGACTGGTACGAGGATCTCGGCGGCTTCATGCGCGTCTTCTGCGGTGACGCCCCGCCCCTGCCGCCGGAGCCCGCGCCGCGCCCCCTCACCCCGGCCTGGCTGCGGTCCCTGCTCTGGCACCGGCCGCGCCCGGACGACGGCCGGCGGCTGGACGAGGCGCGCCGGATGCGTTCCGCGCCGGCCCAGCAGGCCGTCCAGCCCGGGCCGTACTGGGCGGTCGACGCCGGCCCGGTCCGGATCGTCGGCATCGACACGGGGCTGCTGGGCACGGTGGACGCCGAACAGGGTGCGTGGCTGCGCGAGGTGTCCCGGGCGCCCGGCCCGAAGATCCTCGTCACCGGTTCGCCCCTGTACGTGGACGGCAAGCACCACCCGTGTCCCGTCGAGGGCGGCGGGACGGTCGACGACATCGTGCGCGACCCCGCGCACCACTACGTCGCGGCGATAGGCGGCGACATCCACAACTACCAGCGCTACCCGGTCGACGTGGGCGGCCGCACCGTCCAGTACGTCGTCGCGGGCGGCGGCGGGGCGTTCACGCACGCCACCCACACCATCCCCCGCGTCTCGGTGGCCGGCGTCACCGAGCGGGACTTCCGCTGCTATCCGCTGCGGGGCGACTCCCTCGCGTTCTACAGCCGGCTCTACGGCCGTCGGCTGCGGCTGCGGCGCCTGTTCACCCTCACGGAGGCCGAGGCGACGGCCGTGGTCACCGAGCGCCTCGGCATCCGCCCGGCGCGCGCCCCGCGCACCGCCGTTCCGGTCACCCGGCGGACCCGGCTGGTCGCCGGACTGCTGGGCACCGGACGGCGGCCCGATCGCGAGAAGCGGTTCCGGCTGCCGGTGCGCAGGATCCACACGCAGCTGTTCTCGCCCGGCTCGGCGACGTACAGCCCGCCCTTCTTCAAGTGCTTCCTGCGTCTGGACGTCACCCCGGAAGCGGTCCGGCTGCGCTGTTACGCCGCCACCGGCAACCGGGAGCAGGAGCTGGACCCGCCGGTCGAGGACGAGGTGACGATCCCGCTGGTCTGAGGGGGCGTACGGTTCACCACCTTCCCGGTGCGCTGCCGACGACCGCCGCCGAGCGGGTGCCGTCGACCCCGGCCGGCACGTCGCCGGCGAGCATCACCCGGTGCATGGTCCGCGGGTGGTCCAGGTGGGCGTTGTCGCTCGGGGCGAGGTGGATGGTGGCCCGGTTGTCCCAGAAGGCGACGCTGCCCGGCTCCCAGCGGAAGCGGACCGTGTACTCGGGCCTGGTCGCCTGCTCCAGCAGCAGCTCCAGGATCGCCGTGCTCTCCGGACGGGAGAGCCCGGCGATCTGCTCGACGTAGTAGCCGTTGACGAACAGCAGCCGCTCCCCCGTCTCCGGGTGGACGCGGACCAGCGGGTGCACGGTCGCGGTCTGGTGGTCCAGCAGGTGCCGGACGTAGGCGTCGTCGCCCGGCCGGGGCTGGTAGCCCACACCGAGGCGGTGTTCGGCGCGCAGCCCGTCGACGAAGGCGCGCATCGGGGCGGTCAGCCCGGCGTAGGCGGCGGCGAGGTTCGACCAGGTGGTGTCACCGCCGTACGGCGGGACCGTCTCGGCGCGCAGGATCGTGGCGGCCGGCGGGTCGACGCGCGCTCCGTGGTCGCAGTGCCAGCCGCGCAGCAGCGTGTGGCGCCGACGGCGCAGCCACTCGTCGTGCTTTATGCCGAACCGCCCGCCCAGTTCCAGCCGGTCCGCGGTCGTCTCGATCTCCGGGTGGCCGGCCGGTGACGCCTTGCCGCGCCGGGGCAGCACGATCGGATCGCCGAACAGGCGCGCGAACGCGACGTGTCCGGCGTGGTCGAGGCGCTGGTCGCGGAAGAACACCACCTTCCAGCGCAGCACCGCCGCGCGGACCGCCGCGACCTGCGCCGCGTCGAGTCCGCCGGCCAGGTCGACGCCGTGGATCTCGGCGCCGATGTGTCCGGCGGCCGGTCTCACCTCGATCCCCGCGGCCTCGGCGGCCGTGGCCTCGGCCGCCGTGGGTTCCGCCGTTGTCCTGTCCCTCGTCATGTGCGCTCCGTTTCTCGGTCGTCCGGTCGGTCGTCCGGTCGTCGTTCGTTCCGGCACCGGCACCGATCGTGGCAGAGACGTCACGCCGCCCTCCCGCGCCGTCCGGTTGATCACGGGACGTCCGGTGGGCGACGCTGGACGGGCGGCGCCTGCCGCAGACGGTCGAGGGAAGGTCCTACGGTGATCAGCATTCCGACACACCCGCTCAACGACGGCACCGCGCTCCCCGCCCTGGGGCTGGGCACCTGGCCGATGACGGACGACGAGGCACGGCGGGCGGTCCGCGAGGCCCTGGAGACGGGGTACCGCCTGATCGACACGGCCGCGAACTACCGCAACGAGACCGGCGTCGGCCGCGGCTTGGCCGACAGCGGGGTCCCCCGCGACGAGATCGTGGTGACGACCAAGCTGCCCGGCCGCCACCACGGTTACGAGGAGACGCTCGCCTCCTTCGAGGAGTCCCGGGCCCGGCTGGGCCTGGACTACGTCGACCTGTACCTGATCCACTGGCCGCTGCCGCGCGTGGACAAGTACGCCGACTCCTGGAAGGCCATGCTCAAACTGCGCGAGGACGGCCTGGTGCGCTCGGTCGGGGTCTCCAACTTCACGGCCGCGCACATCGAGCGGCTGGAACGGGAGACCGGCGTCCTGCCCAGCGTCAACCAGGTCGAACTGCACCCCCTCCTCCCGCAGGACGAGCTGCGCGCCTTCCACGAGCGCAAGGGCATCCGCACGGAGAGCTGGAGCCCGCTGGGCCGCGGCAGCGACCTGCTGGACGACCCGGCCCTCGCCGAGGTCGCCGGGGCGCACGGCGTGACGCCCGCCCAGGCGGTCCTGCGCTGGCACACCCAGCTCGGCGCGGTGCCCATCCCGAAGTCCTCCGACCCCGGGCGGCAGCGCGCGAACCTCGACGTGTTCGGCTTCGAACTGGACGCCGGCCAGATGCGGGCGGTCGCGGACCGCGCGCACCGGCGGATCGGCGGTGACCCGGAGGTGCACGAGGAGTACTGAAGCCGAGTACCGAAGTCCTGGCCGGTGCCACCTGCGGGGGCGGCCGGTGGCCTTCGGGGAGTTCCTCGCGTGCGGACCGGCCGCGCGGCCCGCGTCGCCGCCGAGGGCCGTGGGCCCAGGGACGCCGAAGGGGCCCGGGCGGGGCGGATCACTCCTCGGGCAGGGCCTGTTCGGCCCAGATGGTCTTGCCGCCGCCGGTCTGCCGGCAGCCCCAGCGCTGGGTGAGCTGGGCGACCAGGAGCAGGCCCCGGCCGCCCTCGTCGTAGGCGTGGGCGCGGCGCAGGTGCGGTGAGGTGGAGCTGCCGTCGGACACCTCGCAGATCAGGGCGCTGTCGCGGATGAGCCGCAGCTGAATGGGCGGCTCGCCGTACCGGATGGCGTTCGTCACCAGCTCGCTGACGACCAGTTCGGTCACGTACGCCGCCTCGTCCAGGCCCCACCGGGCCAACTGCCCGTTGACGGAACGCCGGACGGCGGCCACGTGCGCGGGGTCCGGGAGGACGTCCCAGGTGCGGGTCTGGTCCGCGCCCAGGGCCCGGGTACGGGCCAGCAGCAGCGCCACGTCGTCACCGGGCTCCTCCGGCATCACGGCCTTGAGGACGATGTCGCACAGCGCGTCGAGCGAGTTCGCGGGCGCGGTCAGCGCACGGCACAGCTCCGCGGTGGCGTGGTCGATGTCGCGGTCGCGGTCCTCCACGAGGCCGTCGGTGTACAGGGCGACGACGGAGCCCTCGGGCAGTTCCAGTTCCGTCGCCTCGAACGGCAGCCCGCCGACCCCGAGTGGCGGCCCCGCACTCATGCGGACCAGCCGCGTGGTGCCGTCGGGGAGGACGAGGGCCGGCGCGGGGTGGCCCGCGGCGGCCAGGGTGAGGCGGCGGGTGACGGGGTCGTACACGGCGTACAGGCAGGTGGCGCCCAGTTCGGCGGCCTCCTGGCCGGCCTCGCCGGCCGCGAGGTGGGTGACGAGGTCGTCGAGGTGGGTGAGGAGTTCGTCGGGAGGCAGGTCGACGTCCGCGAGGGTGCGGACCGCTGTGCAGAGGCGGCCCATGGTCGCCGTGGACGGAATCCCGTGGCCGACGACGTCGCCGACGACCAGGGCGACCCGGCTGCCGGACAGCGGGATCACGTCGAACCAGTCGCCGCCGATGCCGGCCGCCGACACGGAGGGCAGGTACCGGTGGGCCACCTGGACCGCCGCCTGTCCGGGCAGGTCCCTGGGCAGCAGACTGCGCTGGAGGGCCAGGGCGGTGGAACGCTCGCGGGCGAAGCGGCTGGCGTTGTCGACGCAGACGGCGGCCCGGCTGGCGAGTTCCTCGGCGAGGACCACGTCGTCCTCGACGTACGGGGGCTGGTCCCCCGCGCGCACGGCCACCGCGACGCCGAGGGTGGTGCCGCGGGCCCGCAGGGGCACGGCCAGGGTCGAGCGGACGCTGTCGCGGTAGGCGCGGTTGTGCGGTGCCTGCTCGTTGCGGACCCGCATCCACCGGTCGAAGTCCGGGTCGCCCGGGCCGGTGAGCACCGCGCGCCCCTCCCTGAGCGCCCGCGCGGGCGCCGAGTACGGGGGGTGGACGTCGCTCTCGCCCAGGTGCACGGACGCCCGGGGGAAGCCCTCGGTCGTGGCGCTGTGGGCCACGCGGCGCAGCTCGATGTCCTCGGCCGGGACCGTGAACGGTTCCTCCGAGCCGAGGACCCATTCGAGCAGGTCGACGCTGGTGAAGTCCGCGAAGCGGGGCACGAGGAGGTCGATCAGCTCCTCCGCGGTGCGTACGACGTCCAAAGTGGTGCCGATGCCGGCGGCGGCCTCGTTCAGCAGGGCCAGCCGCTGCCGTGCCCGGTGCTGGAGGGTGCTCTCGAAACCCGCCACGGCCACGGCGACCACCTCGTCGGACACGTCGCGGACCGGCCACATCTCGATGGTCCAGGCGTGCTCGCCGAGCCGGGAGGAGGCGGGTGTGAAGGTCTCGTAGTGTGCTGGCCGGCCGGTGTCGACGACCTGCCGCAGGTGGTGCATGAAGCCCGGGCCGTCGGCGTCGATGCGCTCCATGGCGTCCGACGGCCGGCGTCCGATCAGGTTCTCCCCGGGCAGCCCGAGCATCCGGCGTGCCGTGTCGTTGATCCGCAGGTAGCGCTGCCGGGTGTCGTGGACGGACATCGCCAGGGACGCCTGCTGGAACGTCTCCCCGGTCAGGCGCGCCGACGGCCCGTCCGGCGGTTCGACGGTCACCGTGTAGCCGGCCGGTGTGCCGTCCGCCCCCAGCAACGGCCGCCCGCGCAGGGACAGCGTCACGGTGGAGCCGTCCCGGTGCCGCAGGAGGGCCTCGCCGGACAGGGCGGACAGCGCCCCGGGCGTCGGGTCCCGGGCGAGCAGGTCCCGCGCGGACCGGCCGACGGCCTCCTCGGCCGGATAGCCGGTCAGCCGCCGGGCGCCCTCGCTCCACCCCGTCACCGTGCCCTGCACGTCCAAGGTCGCCGCAGCGGAGACATGCTCCATAGCGTCCAGGATTGCCCCGTTGCGGCAGGGTTTCAACCGCGCGGGACCGGAGCCCTATGCGCGATGGGCGCGCAGTGCCGCGAGGGCGCGGTCGGCGTGGGTGCTCATTCTCAGCTCGCTGCGGACCACCTCGAGCAGGGTGCGGTCCTCTCCGATGACGAAGGTGACCCGTTTGGTGGGAGCCAGGGCGAACCCGCGTCCGACCCCGAACAGCTCGCGCACCGCGCCGTCGGCGTCGGACAGCAGCGGCATGCCCAGCGTGTGGCGTCCGGCGAACTCCCGCTGCCGCTCGACGGCGTCCCCGCTGATGCCGACGGGCCGGGCGCCCACCGCGGCGAACTCGGCGGCGAGGTCGCGGAAGTGGCAGGCCTCCGCGGTGCAGCCGGGCGTCAGGGCCGCGGGGTAGAAGAACAGGACGACCGGGCCGTCGGCGAGCAGTCCGGTCAGACGGCGCGGGGTGCCGGTCTCGTCCGGCAGCGCGAAGTCCTCGACCGTGTCGCCGACGGCCGGGGCCCGGCTCACGACCGGCCCTCGCTGCCCCGGGCGACGCCGCGGGCCCACAGCACGAGCGGCACCTGCACCGGCAGCCGGCCGTAGGCGGCGGCCCTCTGCGGCGCGGGACGGTGCCGCCAGTCCACGGCCATCTTGACGTTGGCGGGGAACACCCCGACGAAGAAGGCACCCGCGGCCAGTGCGGCCGCCCTGCGGGTGCGTGGCAGTGCGATGCCCGCGGCGAGCGCCAGTTCGGCGGCGCCGCTGGCGTACGTCCACGCCCGGGGCGCGCCCGGCAGGCCGCGCGGCACGATCGCGTCGAAGGTGCGCGGGCGGGCGAAGTGGGCGACGCCCGCGGTGGCCAGCAGGCCGGCGAGCAGCAGGGGTGAGCGTTCGGACCGGGACACGGTTCCTCCTCCGGGGGCCTGCCGCGCGATATTACTCGACGGTAGGGGCCGGGGGCACCCGTTCGGACGCGGTGGCTGCGGGCTGCGCCGACGGCGCCGGCCCGGGTCCGGGGACCGGCGCCGTTCAGGCGAACCTCGTGGACAACGGGCGTGAGGGCGCGCGGGCGCGTCGAGGACTCACCCGTGCAGCTGCCGCTGATCGCTCCCATGCTCGCCACGCCCGGCGTCCTGCCGTCCGCCGCGCAGGACGCGCGCTGGGCGTACGAGACCAAGCAGGACGGCCAGCGCGTCATGGTCCACCTGCCCGGCGACGGCGGCGTGCTGCTGCGCGCCCGCTCCGGCCAGGACATCACGGCCGCCTACCCCGAACTGGCACCGCTCGGCACCGTCCTCGGCAGTACTCCCGCCGTACTGGACGGGGAGATCCTGGCCCTGGACGAACGGGGCCGCGCCGACTTCCAGTTGCTGCAGTCCCGGATGGGCCTGGCGCACGCCCCGGGCCGGGCGGCGCACCGGGCGGCGACGGTCCCCGTCCACCTGGTGCTCTTCGACGCCCTGCACCTCGGACGCCACTCCCTCCTGCGCCTGCCCTACACCGGCCGCCGCGCCCGGCTGACGGACCTCGGCCTCGACGGCCCGTCCTGGTCGACGCC
The DNA here is from genome assembly GCF_053613315.1 of Streptomyces sp. JK94. NCBI lineage: Bacteria > Bacillati > Actinomycetota > Actinomycetes > Kitasatosporales > Streptomycetaceae > Streptomyces > Streptomyces sp. JK94. The sequence continues at coordinate 12,024 of NZ_JBSICH010000018.1, forward strand.
GGGAGCCCTCGTCGGCCACGGCGAACAGGCCCTGCGGGCCACCCGCGAACACGGGCTGGAGGGCCTGGTGTGCAAGCGGCTGGACTCGCCGTACGAGCCCGGCGTCCGTTCCCGCGCCTGGATCAAGATCCGCAACATGCGCAGCGAGGATGTCGTGGTGGGCGGGTGGCTGCCCGGCAGGGGGCGGCTCACGGGCCTGCCCGGCGCCGTCCTGGTCGGCCAGCGCGCCGCGGGCCGGTTGCGCTACGTCGGCGGGGTCGGCACCGGCTGGAGCGCGGCCGAGCGCACGGAACTGGCGGCGCTGCTGCGGGCCGCCGCGACGGACGTGTGCCCCTTCGATCCCGTTCCGCCGGTGCGGGGAGCCCGCTGGGCGGTCCCCCTGCTGGTCGGGGAGGTCCGCTACAGCACCCGCACCCGCCAGGGCATGCTGCGCCAGCCGTCGTGGCTGAGGCTCCGCCCGGATCTCGCGCCCGAGGAGTCGGCCGCCGACCTCCCGGACGACCTGGTGTGACGCGGGGTCAAGTGTTGGGTTCGCCTTCACCGCCGGGACGCCCGTGACCCCTTGGCACGCGAGTGGAAAGACGGGACGCTGAACTCCCCATCCCCCCACAGCCGTTGGGCTGCGCTCGGACCAAGAGGAGGACGCGGTGTCCACGCGTACACCCCACGCCCGCCGCAAGAGATGGCTCGCCGCACCGCTCGGTGCCCTGGCCCTCGTCGTCGCCTTCCCCGCCACCGCCTTCGCCGCCCCGCCCCCGGGGCTGCCCGGCAACGCCGACAGCCTGGAGCGGGCGTACCAGCCCGCCTACGACTACGACACCGACGGCTGCTACCCCACCCCGGCCATCGCCGCCGACGGGACGGTCAACGGCGGACTCAAGCCGAGCGGCGCCCTGAACGGCGACTGCCGCGACGCCTCCGACCTGGACAACACCAACGGCTACGCACGCGCCAAGTGCGACGGCGGCTGGTGCGCCTACCTGTACGGCCTCTACTTCGAGAAGGACCAGGCGCTGCCCGGCAGCGGTCTCGGCGGCCACCGGCACGACTGGGAGCACGTCGTGGTGTGGGTGCGGGACGGCAGCGTCGAGTACGTCTCGACCTCCAACCACGGCTCGTTCAGCGTGCACGCGAGGTCGGCGATCCGCTTCGACGGCACCCACGCGAAGATCGTCTACCACAAGGACGGCATCGGCACCCACTGCTTCCGGCCGGCGACCTCGGGCGACGAGCCGCCGGAGAACCACCGGGGAAGCTGGCAGTACCCGACACTGGTCGGCTGGAACGGCTATCCGGCCGGCGTGCGCGAGAAGTTGAGCGCCCACGACTTCGGCAGCGCCCACTTCGGCCTCAAGGACGGCAGTTTCGCCTCCCATCTGGCCGCCGCCAAACCCTCCGGCATCCCCTTCGACCCGTACGCCTGAGGCGGCGACGGGCCAGTCGGGCGAACCACGCGGCCCGCGCGCCCCGAGGAGCACTATCGTGTCCGCATGTCCGTCCCCGAACTGATCCGCATCGTCTCCCGCGACTCCCCCATGGCCCTGGCGCAGGTCGAGCGCGTCCGGGCCGGGCTGGCGGCCCTCCACCCCGGCGTGCGCACCGAGGTCGTGCCGGTGAAGACCACCGGCGACAAGTGGCTCGGCGACCTGTCGCAGGTGGAGGGCAAGGGCGCGTTCACCAAGGAGGTCGACGCCGCGCTGCTGTCGGGTGAGGCCGACCTCGCGGTGCACTGCGTCAAGGACGTGCCCGCCGACCGGCCGCTTCCGGCGGGCACGGTCTTCGCCGCGTTTCTGGAGCGGGACGACGTCCGGGACGCCCTGATCCATCCGGACGGGCTCACGCTGGACGAGCTTCCGGCCGGCACCCGCGTGGGCACGTCCTCGGTGCGCCGCGTCGCCCAGCTGGCCTCGACCCACCCGCACCTGCGGTGCGTGCCGTTCCGGGGCAACGCCAACCGCCGCCTCGCCAAGCTGGCCGCCGGCGAGGCGGACGCCCTGCTGCTCGCGGTGGCCGGCCTGGAGCGCATCGGCCGCCGCGACGTGATCAGCGAGGTCCTCTCGCCGGAGACGATGATGCCGCCGATCGGCGCGGGCATCCTCGCCCTGCAGTGCCGTGAGGGCGACACCGCCCTCATCGGCGCGGTGAGCGGTCTCGGCCATCCCGGGACCCATCGGGAGGCGGCGGCGGAGCGCATGTTCCTGCACGTCCTGCAGGGACACTGCAACAGCCCGATCGCCGGGTACGCCCGCGTGGACCGCGGCGGCGAACTCTCGCTGCGGGCCTGCGTCTTCACCCCGGACGGCAAGACCCGGCTGAACGCCCACGAATGGGCCGGCCGGCTCGACCCGGCGACCCTCGGCACCTCGGTCGCCGTGGCCCTGCTGCGTCAGGGCGCCCGGGAGATCATCGACGGCATCCCGCACTGAGGTGCCGTCTGCCGGGGATCAGACGGTGCCCTCCTCCGCCTGTTCCCGCAGGAAGGCGCTCACCTGGCACACCAGCCCGTCGTCCCGCGCGGAGCCGGCCGGGGGCTCGGCGCCCCCGTCGGGCAGCCCGAGGCCGCCGGTCCACACCCGGCGGTCGGCCCACTCCTCGTCCACCCGGACCTGGACCTGGACGTCCACCTGGGAAAGGCTCGCCTCCGGGCCCGCCGCGTAGAGCACGGCGGTGGCCCGGCGCAGCGGGTAGACGTCGAAGCCCTCGATGAACTGGCAGTTGCGCCAGTCGAGGAAGGCGCTCTCCCCGTCGGGGCCGGTCCGCACGTCGACCTGGCCGTCCTCCAGGTGGACGCCGAGGTGCCGCGGTCCCCGGTTCTCCACGGTCACCCGGACCCGGAAGTACGTCAGCCCCTCGGCGGCGTCGTCCCGCCCACGCGGCGGTTCGGCCGGCTCAAGACGGTGCACGCGGACCCGCAGGCCCTCGTGCTCGTCGTACTCCTGCCAGTCCCCGACCACGTTCGGCTCGTACACGGTGCCCCTCTCGACCTCTCGACGCTGCTTCCTATCTGTGCGCTCAGTGCACTGTCAAATGAGGGAATGCGCTGTGGCCAGGGACTTCGCCCCTTCCGCCCGGCGATCAAGCGGTGCGCTGGAACGATCCGCGGGCGCCCGCGCCGGACGACCACCGGGAGCGTGCCGCACATCACGTCCGGCGGCGCCGGCGGTCCCGTCACCGGTCCGCCACCGTTCGGGTGGCAGGCCGGGACGTTCGCGCTCAGTATCCATATATATGAGGATGTGCCAGCGCCCCTGCTGAGGGAGGTGCGCATGACGCGTATCGCCGGCCGAACCAAGCCACACCCCCACGACGACGCCCCCGACACGGCCGCGGCGTTCGAGCGGCTCGCCGGGCTGCCCGAGGGCCCGGAGCGCAAGGCGCTGCGGGACGAGCTGATCCGGGCCTGGCTGCCGATGGCCGAGCGGATCGCGGTCCGTTTCCGGGGCCGCGGCGAGAACCTGGAGGACCTCTACCAGGTGGCGGCCCTCGGCCTGGTCAAGGCGGTCGACCACTACGACCCGGAGCGCGGCCACGCCTTCGAGGCGTACGCCGTGCCCACCGTGACGGGCGAGGTCAAACGGCACTTCCGCGACCACATGTGGACCCTGCACGTGCCGCGCCGCATCCAGGACCTGCGCAACCGGGTCCGCAAATCCGCGAAGGAACTGGCGCAGACCACACCGGGGCGCGCGCCCACGGTCGAGGAGATCGCCGACCACGCGCATCTGACCACGGTCGAGGTGCGCACCGGCATGGAGGCCCTGGAGTGCTTCTCCGCCCTCTCGCTGGAGGCGGAGATGCCCGGCACCGACGGATACGCCCTCGGGGACGCGCTCGGCGGCCCGGACCCCGCGTTCGACGCGGTCGTGGACCGGGTGGCCGTCCGGCCCTGCCTGGAGGCGCTGCCCGAGCGCGAGCGCACCATCCTGTACCTGAGGTTCTTCGCGGGGATGACGCAGAGCCGTATCGCGCAGCAGCTGGGCATCTCGCAGATGCACGTCTCCCGCCTGCTCAGCGGCTGTTTCGACCGGATCCGCGACGAGATCCTCGCGGAGGCCCGCTGAGGGCGCGGCTCAGCCCCGGGGCGGGGCGCCGGGGATCTGCGCCGGGCCGTGCCGGTCCACGGACTCCTCCAGGGCGGTCCGGATCCGTGACGGCATCACTCCGGTGCGCCCCCAGATGAGGATCATTTCCGCCACATTGCGCAGTTTGATGTTCGTATGCTGGGAGACCTCCTTCAAGACGATCCATCCCTGATCCGGTGCCATCCGGCCGAGGACGACGATCATCCCGATCGCCTGGTCGACGACGGCGTGCGAGACGACCGCCTCCTTCAGCTGCCGGACCTGCTCCTGCAGCTGGACGACCTGGTCCGAGCCCGATTCCGTGGGCATGGTCACCTCCGGATCCTGCGGGGCATCGCCGCCCGCGCCGCGCGGTACGGCTCCGACGCCCCCATCGTGGTCACCGGCGGCCCGCCCCGCCACCGGGCCGCCCGGGGCGCGTCCGGCACCGTTTCGGCGCCACGGCCGGGGTACTCGGCAGGCGCCCGCCGCACTCCCGGCCGGACACTGGTGTGGAGCCGGTGACTGCCGGTGGACGAGATCAGGACGCGACTGCCATGAACCACGACATGCCCCTTTCCACCGGCGGGGAGAGCCTGCTGTCCGCGCACTCCGTGTACGGGGCCCCCTGCTGGGTGAGCCTGACCAGCCGTGATCTGAAGGCCACCGAGGAGTTCTACTCCGCCGTGCTGGGCTGGCAGTGGCGGCCGGCCCGGCTGGGCGAGCCGTTCCGTATCGCACTGGCCGACGGGGCGCCGGTCGCCGGCATCGCCGCGGTGGCCGCGATGTGGCAGACGGCGGTGGCGTGGACGCCGTACTTCGCCGTGCGCAGCGCGGACGACGCCGTGTCGCGGGCGCAGGAGCGCGGCGGCACGACAGCGGTCGGGCCCATCTCCCTGCCGCCCGGACGGGCGGCCCTGCTGGCCGACCGGGACGGCGCGACCTTCGGGATCTGGGAGGGCGAGCTGTTCTCGGACTGGGAGACCTGGCGCGCCTCGCGCCCGGCCTTCATCCGGCTGCACACCCGCGACGCCTTCGACGCCGCCATCTTCTACGGCGAGGTCTTCGACTGGGCGGGACGCGAGGGCTGCTGCGAGGTCCAGTACGAGGGCGACGAGGTGGTCCTGCGCAATCAGGGCGACGTGGTGGCGCGCATCGAGTCGGGCGCCCTGGGAGCGGCGCCCGACCCGGCCATCCGGCCGCACTGGCAGGTCCACTTCGCGGTCGGGGACGTCGCGGCCTGCGCCCGCGCCGCGGAGCTGCACGGCGGCAGCGTGCTGCGTCTCGGCACCGACGAAGCCGTGCTCCGCGACGTCGACGGCGCGCGGTTCACCGTGACCACCCGCGGTCTCGACAGCTGACCTCACGGGCTGCTCACCGGCCGGTGCGGGACGGCCGGGAGAGCAGCACCAGGCTGCGCTGCTCGACGGTCACCACGGTGCCCGCCTTGTGCTCCGCCTCGTCGGGCGTGCCCTCGGGATCGGCGGTGTCGATCAGGGTCGCCCAGCGCTCACCGTGGGTGACGTCGGGCAGCCGGAAGTCGGTCGGCTCCCAGTGGCTGTTGAGCAGCAGCAGGAAGGAGTCGTCCCTGACGGGCCGGCCGCACGGGTCCGGTTCGGCGATGGCGTCGCCGTTCAGGAAGACGCCGACGGCGTGCGCGTCGGAGCGCTGCCAGTCGTCGTCGGTCATCTCCCGCGCGTCCGGCAGCAGCCACACCAGGTCGGGCAGCGGCTGGTCCGCGTGGGTGACCGTCTCGCCGCGGAAGTAGCGGCGCCGGCGCAGCACGGGGTGGTCGGCACGCAGCGCGATGAGGCGGCGGACGAAGTCCAGCAGGGCGCGCTGCTCACCGTCGAGCCGCCAGTCGATCCAGGAGATCTCGTTGTCCTGGCAGTAGGCGTTGTTGTTGCCGCGCTGGGTGCGGCCCAGTTCGTCGCCGTGGCAGAGCATCGGGATGCCCTGCGAGAGCAGGAGCGTGGCCAGGAAGTTGCGCTGCTGGCGGCCGCGCAGCTCCCGCACGGCCGGGTCCTTCGTCCCGCCCTCGGCGCCGCAGTTCCAGGACCGGTTGTGACTCTCGCCGTCCCGGTTGTCCTCGCCGTTGGCCTCGTTGTGCTTGTCGTTGTACGAGACGAGGTCGCGCAGGGTGAACCCGTCGTGCGCGGTGACGAAGTTGACGCTGGCCCGGGGACGGCGGCGGCTGTGCTGGTACAGGTCGGAGGAGCCGGTCAGCCGGGAGGCGAACTCGCCGAGCGTGTGCTCCTCGCCGCGCCAGAAGTCCCGCACCGCGTCCCGGTACATGCCGTTCCACTCCGACCACAGCTGCGGGAAGTTGCCCACCTGGTAGCCGCCCTCGCCGACGTCCCACGGCTCGGCGATCAGCTTCACCCGGCTGATCACCGGGTCCTGCTGGATGAGGTCGAAGAACGCCGACAGCCGGTCCACCTCGTGGAACTGCCGGGCCAGGGTGGCCGCGAGGTCGAAGCGGAAGCCGTCGACGTGCATCTCGGTGACCCAGTACCGCAGCGAGTCCATGATCAGCTGGAGTACGTACGGGTGCCGCATCAGCAGGCTGTTGCCGGTGCCCGTGGTGTCGTAGTAGTGCTGCCAGTCGCCGTCCACCAGGCGGTAGTAGGAGGCGTTGTCGATGCCGCGGAAGGAGAGGGTGGGGCCCCTTTCGTTGCCCTCGGCGGTGTGGTTGTAGACCACGTCGAGGATGACTTCCAGGCCGGCCTCGTGCAGCGTCTTGACCATCGACTTGAACTCGGTGACCTGCTGCCCGCGGGTGCCGAGGGCGGCGTAGCCGTTGTGCGGCGCGAAGAAGCCGATGGTGTTGTAGCCCCAGTAGTTGGACAGGCCCCGGTCCTGGAGTACGCCGTCGTGCACGAACTGGTGCACCGGCATCAGCTCCACGGCGGTCACGCCCAGGGACGTCAGGTGGCCGACGACCGCCGGGTGCGCCAGCCCGGCGTAGGTGCCGCGCAGCTCCTCGGGGACGTCGGGGTGGGTGCGGCTGAGCCCGCGGACGTGGGCCTCGTAGATCACGCTCTCCGAGTACGCGCGGCGCGGCGGGCGGTCGTCGCCCCAGTCGAAGAAGGGGTCGGTGACCACGCCGAGCATGGTGTGCCCGGCGCTGTCGCCCGGGTCGGCCCGGCCCCTGGCCCGCTCGAAGAGGGACGCGTCGTTGTCCACCATCCCGTCCACGGCCCGGGTGTAGGGGTCGAGGAGCAGCTTCGCCGGGTTGCAGCGGTGGCCCACGGACGGGGCCCACGGACCGTGGACCCGGTAGCCGTAGCGCTGGCCGGGGCCGACGCCGGGCAGGTAGCAGTGCCAGACGAAGCCGTCGACCTCGGGCATGGTGACGGTGCTGTGGTGGCCGTCGTCGTCGACGAGGACCAGGTCGACGCGTTCGGCGACCTCGCTGAACAGCGCGAAGTTGGTGCCCTGTCCGTCGTACGAGGCTCCCAGGGGGTAGGGGTGCCCGCTCCACACGGGCGCCCCCTTCCAGTTCGGCCTGGCGCGGGTCACCGGGCCTCCTCCAGAACGCCGTTCGTCGTGCTGGCCCGTTCGGCCGGCCGGGCCAGTCTGGCCACCGGCATGATCTCTCGCGGCACTTCCAGCCCCTCCTGGGTGATCGGTTCCGGCGCCGTCGCGACCAGCGGGACCCGTTCGCCGGCCCGGGCCCGCTGCGAGAACCAGATGACCTTGGCGCCGGTGTCGGCGGCGCAGCAGCCCCAGCCGTCGCTGGTCGCGGCGAGGTGCTGCAGGCAGGTGCGCAGGTCCTGGTCGGGACGGAGCGCGTGGTCATTGCCCCCTACGGCCGTGATGAGGTGCTGGTGGTTCCACCACATCTCGATCGACGTGTTCTTGTCGCTCGCGTGCTCGTCGATCGCCCGCAGCAGCATCTCGGTGCCTGAGCAGACGGGTTCGACGAGGTTCTCCAGGTTCCAGAACCGGAGGTGAGCGGCCAGGATGCGCCTGACCTGTCCGACCCGTTCCGGGCTCACTTCCACGTCGAGGTGGTAGTAGCAGGGCACTGCGGTCTTCATCGTCGTGGCTCCTCACCGCGAAAGCTCCCGCTCCTCCTCGCCCCTTGGGGGACGAGCTCCCCGAACACGAAGCGTGAGCGCTGATCGCTTCTGAGTCACTCCAGAGTGGGATCGGTGGTCCATTCGTGCAACAGGAGAGAGAAGTTGAAGATCCAACAAGACGGCGAGTCACCGTGCGTGCACCATGTGTGAAGAAATCGCTCGTCCGTACCGGACCGTCCGGAAGGTGACCGGCCATGCTGCTTCCTGCGAAGACAGAAGTCGCCCGGCAGCTGCGGCGTTACCGCGCCTGGGAACGCTCGATGCTCGCGTCCCCCGCGGACGTGCGGGTCCGGGCCACTTTCGAGGACTCCGGATACACCCTCTGCGTGCTGATGGGGAAGCGCTGCGCACGTGAGGCCGCGGACGCCGCCGAGCGGTATCTGCGCACCAGCCTCGTCACCTACCTGCAGGAACAGAACGAGCGGCCGCGGGCCGCCCGGGCGGTCCGCCGAAGCCCTTCGGTGGCGGACCGCCTCTCCCCGTCGGAGCGGAAGACCCCCTCCGGCGCGGCTTGACCCAACCGGCCGGGCAGGCGCCCGGCCCCGAGCACGGCGGAGGTGAGAACGGATGAGCACGACCGTGGGAATCGGGCGTATCCCGGTTCGGGACGTCCACCCGGTGGTGGAGTACGGCAGGCGCCCGGCGAAGGCGGTGGCGGGAGAGACGTTCGAGGTCACCGCCTCCGTGTTCCGCGAGGGACACGACGCGGTGGCCGCCAACGTCGTCCTGAAGGACCCCGAGGGCCGGCCCGGTCCCTGGACCCCGATGCGCGAGCTGGCCCCGGGCAGCGACCGCTGGGGGGCCGAGGTCACCCCGGACGCCCCGGGCCACTGGACCTACCGGGTGGAGGCCTGGAGCGATCCGGTCACCACCTGGAAGCACCACGCGCGCATCAAGGTGCCGGCCGGCATCGACACCGGCCTCGTCCTGGAGGAGGGCGCCGAGCTGTACCGGCGGGCCGCCGCGGGGGTTCCGAGGGGCGCCGGGCGCGACGCGGTGCTGGCCGCCGCCGCGGCCCTGCACGACGACACGCTGCCCGTGGCCACCCGGCTGGCGGCGGCGTTGACGCCGCAGGTGGACGCGGTGCTGGCCCGGTATCCGCTGCGGGAGCTGGTCACCACCTCCGACCCGCTGCCCCTGCTCGTGGAACGCGAACGCGCCCTGTACGGCGCCTGGTACGAGTTCTTCCCCCGCTCCGAGGGCACCCCCGAACAGCCCCACGGCACCTTCCGCACCGCCGCCCGCCGCCTCCCCGCGATCGCCGCGATGGGCTTCGACGTCGTCTACCTGCCCCCCGTCCACCCCATCGGCACCACCCACCGCAAGGGCCGCAACAACACCCTCTCCGCCACCCCCGACGACGTCGGCGTCCCCTGGGCCATCGGCTCCCCCGAAGGCGGCCACGACGCCGTCCACCCCGCCCTCGGCACGATCGACGACTTCGACCACTTCGTCACCCGGGCCCGGCAGCTCGGCCTGGAGACCGCCCTCGACTTCGCCCTCCAGTGCTCCCCCGACCACCCCTGGGTCCACAAACACCCCGAGTGGTTCCACCACCGCCCCGACGGCACCATCGCCCACGCCGAGAACCCGCCCAAGAAGTACCAGGACATCTACCCCATCGCCTTCGACGCCGACCTGGAGGGACTGGTCGCCGAGACGGTCCGCGTCCTGCGGTTCTGGATGGACCACGGAGTACGCATCTTCCGCGTCGACAACCCCCACACCAAACCGGTCGTCTTCTGGGAACGGGTCATCGGCGAGATCAACACCGCCGACCCCGACGTGATCTTCCTGGCGGAGGCCTTCACCCGCCCCGCGATGATGCACACCCTGGCCCAGATCGGCTTCCAGCAGTCCTACACCTACTTCACCTGGCGCACCACCAAACAGGAACTGACGGAGTACCTCACCGAACTGACGGGGCAGGCCGCCTCCTACATGCGGCCCAACTTCTTCGCCAACACCCCCGACATCCTGCACGCCTACCTCCAGCACGGCGCCCGCCCCGCCTTCGAGGTCCGCGCCGTCCTGGCCGCCACCCTCTCCCCCACCTGGGGCATCTACAGCGGCTACGAACTCTGCGAGAACACCCCCCTGCGCGAGGGCGGCGAGGAATACCTCGACAGCGAGAAATACCAGCTCAAACCCCGCGACTGGGCCACCGCCGAACGCGAGGGCCGCACCATCGCCCCCCTCATCACCAAGCTCAACACCATCCGGCG
>NZ_JBSICH010000019.1:0-242868 GCF_053613315.1 Streptomyces sp. JK94
CCGGACACCTTCGAGGACACACCGGCCAAGGACCGGGACCCGGACTGGTTCAAGCGAGCCGTCTTCTACGAGGTCCTCGTCCGCTCCTTCCAGGACAGCAACGGTGACGGCATCGGCGACCTCAAGGGACTCACCGCCAAGCTGGACTACCTGCAGTGGCTGGGCGTGGACTGCCTGTGGCTGCCGCCCTTCTTCAAGTCACCGCTGCGGGACGGCGGCTACGACGTCTCCGACTACACCGCCGTACTGCCCGAGTTCGGCGACCTGGCCGACTTCGTCGAGTTCGTGGACGCCGCCCACCAGCGCGGCATGCGCGTGATCATCGACTTCGTCATGAACCACACCAGCGACCAGCACCCCTGGTTCCAGGAGTCGCGCAACAACCCCGACGGCCCGTACGGCGACTACTACGTCTGGGCGGACGACGACAAGCAGTTCCAGGACGCGCGGATCATCTTCGTCGACACCGAGGCGTCGAACTGGACCTACGACCCGGTGCGCAAGCAGTACTACTGGCACCGCTTCTTCTCCCACCAGCCGGACCTCAACTACGAGAACCCGGCCGTCCAGGAGGAGATGATCTCCGCCCTGAAGTTCTGGCTGGACCTGGGCATCGACGGGTTCCGGCTGGACGCGGTGCCGTACCTCTACCAGGAGGAGGGCACCAACTGCGAGAACCTCCCGGCGACGCACGCGTTCCTCAAGCGGGTGCGCAAGGAGATCGACGCGCAGTACCCGGACACGGTCGTGCTGGCCGAGGCCAACCAGTGGCCGGAGGACGTGGTCGACTACTTCGGCGACTACGCCTCCGGCGGCGACGAGTGCCACATGGCCTTCCACTTCCCGGTCATGCCCCGCATCTTCATGGCGGTCCGCCGCGAGTCCCGCTACCCCGTCTCCGAGATCCTCGCCAAGACCCCGGCCATCCCCTCCGGCTGCCAGTGGGGCATCTTCCTGCGCAACCACGACGAGCTGACCCTGGAGATGGTCACCGACGAAGAGCGCGACTACATGTACGCGGAGTACGCCAAGGACCCGCGGATGCGCGCCAACATCGGCATCCGCCGGCGCCTGGCCCCGCTCCTGGACAACGACCGCGACCAGATCGAACTGTTCACCGCGCTGCTGCTCTCCCTGCCCGGCTCGCCGATCCTCTACTACGGCGACGAGATCGGCATGGGCGACAACATCTGGCTCGGCGACCGCGACGCCGTCCGCACGCCGATGCAGTGGACCCCCGACCGCAACGCCGGCTTCTCGACCTGCGACCCCGGGCGCCTGTTCCTGCCCACGATCATGGACCCGGTCCACGGCTACCAGGTGACGAACGTCGAGGCGTCCATGGCCTCGCCCTCGTCCCTGCTGCACTGGACCCGGCGCATGATCGAGATCCGCAAGCAGAACCCGGCCCTCGGCCTCGGCACCTACACCGAGCTGCCCTCCTCCAACCCCGCCGTGCTGGCCTTCCTGCGGGAGTACGAGGACGACCTGGTGCTGTGCGTGAACAACTTCGCGCGGTTCGCCCAGCCCACCGAACTCGACCTGCGGGAGTTCGCCGGACGCCACCCGGTCGAGCTGTTCGGCGGAGTCCGCTTCCCCGCCATCGGTGAACTGCCGTACCTGCTGACCCTCGGGGGCCACGGCTTCTACTGGTTCCGGCTCACCCGAGTCGCATCCCGCATCGGCCGCCGCGTGTGAGCGCGGGCCGAGGAAAGGACGCGTCACCATGCCGAAGACCGCATCCCTGCGCCCCAGACGCGGGCATCTCGCCGGGCCCATGGCGTCGCTCGGCGAGCTGCTGCGCCAGTGGCTGCCGCGCCAGCGCTGGTTCGCGGGCAAGGACCGGCCCGTGGCCGAGCTGGGCCTGCTGTCGATGACCGAGCTGTTCCCCGGCTGCCTGCACCTCCTGGTGCACACCGGGCACGGCCCCGTGCCCGCGCCGGGCGGCGCTCCCCCCGCCGGGGACTGCTACCAGCTGCTGCTGGGCGTACGCGAACACCCGTCCCCGCGCCTGGGCCGGGCGCTCATCGGACAGGTGCAGGACGGCCCGCTGGCCGGCCGGACGGTCTACGACGCGCTGCACGACCCCCGCACGGCCCAGTTGCTCCTGGAGCGGCTCAGGCACCCCGGCAAGGCGGGTCCGCTGCGTTTCGAGGCCGACCCCTCGCGGCCGGTGCCCGGCGGACTCGTGCCGCGGCTGCTGGACGCCGAGCAGTCCAACTCGTCGCTGGTCTACGGCGACGAGTTCATCCTGAAGCTGTTCCGGCGTGTCCAGCCCGGCGTCAACCCCGATCTCGAGGTGCCCGACGCGCTGGCCCGCCAGGGCTGCGGCCGGGTCCCGGCGCCGGTCGCGTGGATGCGGACGACCCAGCCCTACCAGGCGACCCTGGGGGTGCTCCAGCCCTTCCTGCACGACGCCTCCGACGGCTGGACCCTCTCCCTGGACGCGCTGGCCGCCGGGGACGACTTCACCGTGCAGGCCCGTGAACTGGGGCGGGCGACGGCCGACGTGCACCTGGCGCTGGCCTCGGCCTTCCCGCCCGGTGCCCCCGGGGAGAACGACCGGACCGCCGCCGCGATGACCGAGCGGCTCACCGCCGCCGCGCACTGCGTACCGGCGCTGCAGCCCTTCGTCCCCGGGCTGCGGGCGGCCTTCGCGGCGCTGTCCACCTGCGACTCCGGACCGCCCGCCCAGCGCGTCCACGGCGACCTGCACCTGGGGCAGGTGCTGCGGGCGGGCCGGGACTGGTTCGTCATCGACTTCGAGGGTGAGCCGTCCCGTCCGCTGTCCGAACGGCGCAGCGCCCACTCCCCCGTGCGGGACATCGCGGGCATGCTGCGTTCCTTCGACTACGCGGCCCGGCAGCGCCGCCCGTGGCGCCCCGAGTGGGCGCGCCGCTGCCGGGAGGCCTTCTGCGCGGGCTACGCCGCCCGCGCCGGCTGGGACCCCCGTAAGAAGCACGGCCTGCTGCGCGCCTACGAGACGGACCGCGCCGTGTATGAGGTGCTGTACGAGGCCCGGCACCGCCCCGACTGGCTTCCCGTACCCATGGCGGCGATCGAACGACTCGCCGTGAGAGGAGACTGACCCGTGGCCCTCCGCGACACCTCGCTCCCCGAGCCGTCCGGTCCCGTCCCGCCCGCAACCGGTGCGTGCGGGGCCGCTCCGCCCCTGGACCCCGTCGACCGGGGGCGCCTCCTGGCGGGCGCCCACCACGACCCGCACGCCCTGCTCGGCGCCCACCCCGTGCCCGGCGGCGTCGCCTTCCGGGCCCTGCGCCCGTTCGCCCGCGAGGTGGGCGTGGTGGTCGACGGCGAGCGCCACGCCCTCGTGTCGGAGGGGGACGGTCTCTTCTCCGGTGTGCTGCCCCTGCCGCGGGTCCCGGCGTACACCCTCGTCGTGTCGTACCCGGAGGGCGAGCAGGAGACGCACGACCCGTACCGCTTCCTGCCCGCCCTCGGCGAGCTGGACCTGCACCTGATCGCCGAGGGACGCCACGAGCAGCTGTGGCGGGCGCTGGGCGCGGAACCGATGGCCCACGGGGGTGTCGCCGGCACCCGGTTCACGGTGTGGGCGCCGAACGCCCAGGGAGTGCGGGTCGCCACCGACTTCACCCACTGGGACGGCACGGCGTTCCCGATGCGCTCGCTCGGCGCGTCCGGGGTGTGGGAGCTGTTCCTGCCGGGCGTCGGCGAGGGCACCCGGTACAAGTTCGAGATCCACTCGCGGTACGGGGACCGGTTCCTCAAGGCGGACCCGATGGCGCGCCGTGCCGAGGAGCCCCCGAACACGGCCTCCGTCGTGACCGCGTCGCACTACGCGTGGGACGATGCCGAGTGGATGCGGACCCGCGCCGACAGGCCCGTGCACGAGGCGCCGTTCTCGGTGTACGAGGTGCACCTGCCCTCCTGGCGGCCGGGGCTGTCCTACCGCGAGCTGGCCGACGTGCTGCCCGCGTACGTCAGCGACCTGGGCTTCACCCACGTCGAGCTGATGCCGGTCGCCGAGCACCCCTACGGCCCGTCCTGGGGCTACCAGGTCACCGGCTTCTACGCGCCGACCGCGCGGCTGGGCTCCCCGGACGACTTCAGGTACCTCGTCGACGCCCTGCACCGGGCGGGCCTCGGCGTGATCATGGACTGGGTGCCGGCGCACTTCCCGAAGGACGACTGGGCGCTGGCCCGCTTCGACGGGGACCCGCTGTACGAGCCCGGGGACTCCCGGCGCGCGGAGCACCCGGACTGGGGGACCTACACCTTCGACTTCGCGCGCACCGAGGTACGCAACTTCCTGGTGGCGAACGCCGTGTACTGGTGCGAGGAGTTCCACATCGACGGCCTGCGGGTCGACGCCGTCGCCTCGATGCTCTACCTGGACTACTCGCGCGACTCGGGCCAGTGGGAGCCCAACCAGTACGGCGGCCGGGAGGACCTGGCGGCCATGGCGTTCCTCCAGGAGATGAACGCGACGCTCTACCGGCGGTGCCCCGGCGTGGTGACGATCGCGGAGGAGTCGACCGCCTGGGGCGGGGTGACCCGGCCCACCGACACCGGCGGGCTCGGTTTCGGCCTCAAGTGGAACATGGGCTGGATGCACGACTCGCTGGAGTACGCCGCCCACGAGCCGGTGCACCGCAAGTACCACCACCACGAGATGACCTTCTCGATGGTGTACGCGTACAGCGAGAACTACGTGCTGCCGATCTCCCACGACGAGGTGGTGCACGGCAAGCAGGCGCTGGTGTCGAAGATGCCGGGCGACTGGTGGCAGCGGCGGGCGAACGTCCGCGCCTATCTCGGTTTCATGTGGGCCCACCCCGGCAAGCAACTGCTGTTCATGGGCCAGGAGTTCGCCCAGGGCGCCGAGTGGTCGGAGAAGCAGGGCCCGGAGTGGTGGCTGCTGGACGAGGGCTATCACTCGGCGGCCGACCACCGCGGCGTCCAGAACCTGGTGCGCGACCTCAACGCCCGCTACGGGCGGACCCCGGCCCTGTGGCAGCGCGACACCGACCCGGCAGGTTTCCGGTGGGTCGCCGTGGACGCGGCCGAGGACAACGTCTTCGCGTTCCTGCGGTTCGACGCGGACGGCACCCCGCTGCTGGCCGTGTCGAACTTCTCCCCGGTCGTCCGGCACGACTACCGCCTCGGTGTCCCCGACGACGTCCCCGCCTGGCAGGAGGTCCTCAACACCGACGCCGAGCAGTACGGCGGCAGCGGTGTCACCGGCCCCGGCCCGGTCGAGCCGGAGGACGGGTGCGTGCGGATCACGCTCCCGCCGCTGGCCACGGTGTGGCTGATGCCGAACGCCCTGTGAGGCGCGGCGGCGCGACCAGGTGTCCGGCCGCCCTCTCGGGGCAGGCGGTGGTCCTACGACCGGGACATCCTAGTCGTCGCCGCAGCCGGGCTCACAGAAAGGCGGCATCACGTGCGCACCGTCGGAGTGGAGGAGGAACTCCTCCTGGTCGACCCCGAGACCGGGGAGCCGCGGGCGCTGTCCGCGGCCGTGCTGGCCCGGGCCTCGCTCGAGGATGCCGAGCAGGACGTGTTCGAGAAGGAGCTGCACGAGCAGATGCTCGAGTTCGCCACCCATCCGCAGGCGGACATGGAGCAGCTGCACGCGGAGATCGTCCGCTGCCGCGAGGAGGCCGGGCGGCACGCCGGAAGCATCGGCTGCGCCGTCGCCGCGCTCGCCACCTCGCCGCTGCCCGTCACCCCCTCCATCGGCATGAACCGCCGGTACGACTGGATGGCGGACCAGTACGGCGTCGTGGTCCACGAGCAGCTGGTCCTGGGCTGCCACGTGCACGTCTCGGTCGAGTCCGACGAGGAGGGCGTCGCGGTGATCGACCGGGTGCGGCCCTGGCTGCCGGTGCTGACCGCGCTCAGCGCGAACTCCCCCTTCTGGCAGGGCAGGGACTCCTCGTACAGCAGCTACCGCAGCCGGGTCTGGCAGCGCTGGCCGTCGGCCGGACCGACGGAGCTGTTCGGGTCGGCCGAGGCCTACCACCGGCGGGTCGCGGACATGGTCGCCACCGGCACGATCCTCGACGAGGGGATGATCTACTTCGACGTCCGGCTGTCCCAGCGGTATCCGACGGTCGAGTTCCGGGTCGCGGACGTCTGCCTGGACGCGAGCACGGCCGCCCTCGTCGCGTCCCTGGCCCGCGCGCTGGTGGAGACGGCCGCCCGGGAGTGGCGGGAGGGGCGCGAGCCGGCCGGGCACAGTGTGAGCCTGCTGCGTCTCGCGGCCTGGCGGGCCGCCCGGTCCGGGCTGACGGAGGAGCTGCTGCATCCGGTGACGATGCGGCGGATGCCGGCCGAGAGCGTGGTGCAGGCACTGATCGAACACGTCGAGGAGGCGCTGGCGGCCGGCGGCGACCTCGACCGGGCGCGGGACGGTGTCGCGGGGCTGCTGCGGCACGGCAACGGCGCACGGGTGCAGCGCGAGCTGCTGGAGCGCACGGGCAGCCTGCGGGACGTCGTCACCGAGTGCGTTCGCCGTACGCAGGCGGTCTGAGGCGCCCCGCGGGGCCGTCGCGCCGAGTTCCCCGTCAGAGGATGAGGACGAGGGCGTAGCCCAGGAAGCCCGCCGCGACGAGGGCCACGAGGACGAGGATCGCCGTCAGGGGCGCCATGGCCCAGCCCTTGGACGGGTTGTTCCCCTCCCACGGGCCGGCCTCGGACATGCTGCTCTCCCCCGGCGGGGTCTCGCCGGGGGGCACACCGCCTCCCTGCTCCAGTCCGGTGCTGCGTTCGGGTTCCGGGTCGGGATTCGTGTATCTCATGCCGTCCGGGTCCCCCGATCCGCGGAGATCACCGGGTGGGAACACTTCTGCCGTCCGGGCCCCCCGGCCCGCGCGCCTCGGCTAGATTCGAGCACCGCCCATCACGGTGCTCGTCGGCGAAGTCACCGTCTGTACATGTCAGGAGCCAGCGCATGCGCGACCTCGCTCTCGCTCCCTCGGCCGCCCCGCCCCTGACCGGCGGGCTCGCCGACAGCCTCTTCGAGACGGCCGCCCGCACGCCGGACCTGCCGATGCTGGCCCGCCGTCCCGGTCCGGAGGCGGCCGTCTGGCAGGAGGTGACGGCCGTGGAGTTCCGCGACCAGGTGGTCGACCTGGCCAAGGGGCTGATCGCGTGCGGCGTCTCGCCGGGCGACCGCGTGGCGATCCTGGCCCGCACCCGGTACGAGTGGACGGTCTTCAGCTACGCGCTGTGGGCGGTGGGCGCCGAGGTCGTGCCGATCCATCCGACCTCCTCGCGCGACCAGGTCGAGTGGATCCTGCGGGACGCGGGCTGCGTGGCCGTGGTGGTCGAGGACGAGCAGAGCGTGATGACCGTCGGGTCGGTGTGCGCGTCGCTGCCGTCACTGCGCCACGTCTGGCAGCTGGACGCGGGCGCGCTGGACACGATCGTGGCGCGCGGCGTGTTCCTCCCGTTCACCGCGGTCGACTCCATGCGCCGCATCGTGCTGCCGGACTCCACCGCGGTCGTCGCCTACACCTCGGGCACGTCCGGGCATGCCCTGGGCTGCGCGCTGAGCCACCGCAGCCTGGCCGGACCGTGCGACACGCTCCTCGCCGGCTGGGGGCACACGGTGGCGCCTCCCGGGGAACAGGGCGCCGTACTCGCCTTCCTGCCGTTCTCGCACGTGTACGGGCTGATGATCCAGAACCTGTGCGTACGGGGCAGGCTGCTGATGGCGCACGAGCCCGCCACGACCGAGGAGGCGCTGTCCTCGGCCCTGCGTTCCTTCCGCCCCACCTACTTCTACGCCGTCCCGTCGGTCCTGGAGAAGCTCTACAAGAACTTCCTGCGCGCGGCCCAGAAGGCCGGCCGCGGCGCGCTGTTCGAGCGGGCCGCCGGGACGGCGCGCGACTTCGCCGCCGCGCTGGAGCGCCAGCGGCTGGGCCGGGGGCCGGGACCCGGTTTCGACCTCCGTCTCCAGCACGCCCTGTACGAGCGGACGGTCTACCGCCGGCTGCGGACCGCGCTGGGCGGCCGGGTGCGCCGGGCGACGTCCGGCGGATCGCCGCTCAGCCGCGAGCTGTCCCTCTTCTACGAGGGCATCGGCGTCTACGTCCACGACGGCTACGGCCTGACGGAGACCAGTGGCGGCCTGACCATGCAGCCGCTGGGCCGGGAGAAGTCCGGCACCGTCGGGCAGCCGCTGCCCGGCATGGAGATCCGGGTGGCCGACGACGGGGAGATCCTGGTGCGCGGGCCGTGGCTGTTCCACGGGTACATCGGCGACGAGGACGCCACCCGTCGGGTGCTGCGCGGGGGCTGGCTCTCCACCGGGGACATCGGGCACCTGGACGATGAGAACTACCTGGCGATCACGGGCCGAAAGAAGGACGTCATCATCACCAGCGGCGGCAAGAGCGTGGCCCCGGCCGCGCTGGAGGAGCGGCTGCGCATGCACCCGCTCGTCCACCAGGCCGTGGTCGTGGGGGACAACCGGCCGTGCGTCGGCGCTCTGATCACCCTCGATCCGCAGTTCCTGACGCACTGGCGGGCGGGTCTGACCCTGCAGGGCGACGCCCCGGCCCGGGAGGCACGCGAGGAGAACGCGCTGCGGGAGGAGGTCGCGCGGGCGGTCGCCGCGGCCAACAGCGCCGTGTCGCGCTCGGAGTCGATCCGGGTCTTCCGCGTCCTGCCCGAGCCGTTCGGCGTGACCAACGGGCTGCTCACGCCGTCGATGAAGCTCCGGCGGGACGAGATCGTGCGGACCTACGCCCTCGAGATCGACGCCATGTACGAAGCCCGGTCCCATCGCCGGCCGCAGGTGCCGCTCGTGGAGCAGGCCGGCCGGGAGGACTCGGACAACGTCTTCCTCCGGTGACCGCACCCCCCGTGACCGCTTTCCCGTGACCGCTTCCTCGGTGACCACGCACGTGTCGCCCGGCCCGCCGGACCGCACGTCCGCCCCGGACCGGTCGGACCGTCCGCTCCCACTCCGGCGGCGTGGCGGCGGGTGACGGCCCCGTCACCACCGGCCACCGGCCCCCGGGCCCGGCAGAACGAGGCGCGTAGCCTCGGCCCGCTCGGGAACTAAGGAACGAAGGGAGTACGAAGAAGGCAACGCCCGGCCGAGGCCGGGCCGGGAAGGCGAGATGGCAGCCGAGTCACGTTGGGACAGGACACTGGCTTCCGAGGAGATCACGAACCGCAGCGCCAGCTTCACCGGAGAGCTGCACAATGTGACCGGTGCGCGCCTGGTCGCGGAGGAGTTCCTCTACGACCTGGCCCGTGCGGCACCGCCCTCGGCGCCCGAGCACTGGGACGACATCCTCCTCGTCGTCACCGAGCTGGCGGCGAACGCGGTGCAGTACGCCCCGGGGCCCTTCCAGTTGCGGCTGCGCCGCACCTTCGACGGGGTGCACGTGGTCATGCACGACACCAGCACCACGGAACCCGCTCCCCGGGCCTTCCACCCGAACAGCGGCGGCGGCGGCATCGGCTGGCACCTGATCCACACACTGTCCGACCAGGTGAGCGTGGTCACCGGCGAGCGGGGCAAGGACATCCACGTCTTCCTGCCCTGGTGACCGCGACCGCTCCGGTCAGGGGGTGGCCGTGTCCCTCAGGGGCACCAGCACGCTGATCGTCTTGTCGCCCTCCGCGCACCGCTCGACGGCGATGCCCCTGGCCAGGCGGACCACGAGCGGCCAGCCGTACCCGCTCCCCCGCTGCGTGGCGGGGAACGCGTACGCGGCACGGGGCACCACCGCGCTGTGGCCGTGGACGGCGATCCACACGCCCTCGTCCGTCGGCCGGACCTCGAAACCGGCCGGCCCGTCAC
Organism: Streptomyces sp. JK94; assembly: GCF_053613315.1. NCBI lineage: Bacteria > Bacillati > Actinomycetota > Actinomycetes > Kitasatosporales > Streptomycetaceae > Streptomyces > Streptomyces sp. JK94. Next base: position 9,806 of record NZ_JBSICH010000019.1, read on the forward strand.
CGTGCCGGATGGCGTTGGTGACCAGTTCCGGGACCACGAGCAGCAGGTCGACGACGTCTTCCTCCCGTACCCCGCGGCCCGTCCCGCGTCGCCCGCGCGCCACCGACTCCGCGTACGCGCGTGCGGGGGCCGCGCTGGTCACGGCGCCCGCCCCGGACGCCGGCACGGGGAGCAGGCCGGTACCGGGGGAGGCCGTGGGAATCGCGTCGGTCGGTGCCGGGTCGGTGGTGTCCCTCGTGTTCGCCGTGCTGTCGTCCGGCACCGGGTCAGTCCGCGGAGTCCTCCCGCGGCGGCAGCCGATGGTAGTACTCGCCGACGGACGCCAGGTAGTCCCGGTCCATCGTCTCGCTGTCGGTCCGGAACCGGGGCGCGGCCTTGACCTGCGCCCTGGTGCAGGCCACCGTGACCGTGCGGGCCTCGGGGTCGAAGCCCCTGACCATGCCGACCGGTACGAGCACGCTCCGTCCGAAGACCCAGACGCCGGTGTCCACGACCAGGTGCCGCATGCCGAAGTGCTCGGCCTGCCGGTCCACGTGGCCGATGGTGCCGTCGCCGGCGACGACGGTGCAGCCCGTCAGGTCCTGTCCCTCCACGTGACCGCTGCCCGCCGTGTACGACCAGATGCTCTCCATCGGCACGCTGTCCCTTTCCTCCCGCGTCGCTGACGACTGTGGGGCCGGGCGGACGCCACGGGCCGGACCGGCTCCACAGCAGCGGATACCCGGCCCGGGCCACCGCATTCGGGTTCCGTCCCGGTCCGGCGGCGGCGAAATCCGGCCGGGTACCCGGTGCGGGTACCCTCATGCACACCGTTCCCCGTCCGGGGGCCGTTCTCCACCCGTCGGCACCCCGCTTTGGCGCATGCCCGGAACCTGGGTTAGCCTCGGGCGTATTTTTCTCATGAGGCAGAAGCGTGAACTGCGGAAATACGCGCGCAGCAGGCCGGACCGCACGATCGGTCCGGAGGGGGTTCCGAGTCCTCGCTCCGAGGGCTCCTGGGGAGCGGAACGAGGGTGCGAATGACCAGCGACAGCACCGGAGCCGTCGACACGGCTCCGGGCGATCAGGAGCTGCGCCGTCTTCTGGCGGGCCTGACCGCCGTACGGGACGGTGACTTCGGCACCCGCCTGCCGGACGAGGCGGACGGCCTCATGGGCGACATCGCCACGGTCTTCAACGGCATGGTGGACCAGCTGTCCGTGTTCACCTCCGAGGTCACCCGGGTGGCCCGCGAGGTCGGCACGGAGGGGACCCTCGGCGGGCAGGCCAGGGTGCCGGGGGTGTCGGGCACCTGGGCCGACCTCACGGACTCGGTCAACGCGATGGCGGGCAACCTGACCAACCAGGTCCGCGACATCGCCCAGGTCGCCACCGCGGTGGCCAAGGGCGACCTGTCGCAGAAGATCGACGTGGACGCGCGCGGGGAGATCCTGGAGCTGAAGAACACCATCAACACGATGGTCGACCAGCTCTCCGCCTTCGCCGACGAGGTCACCCGCGTCGCCCGCGAGGTCGGCACCGACGGACGGCTCGGCGGCCAGGCCGACGTCCAGGGCGTCAAGGGCACCTGGCGCGACCTCACCGACTCGGTGAACTTCATGGCGGGCAACCTGACCAACCAGGTCCGCAACGTCGCGCAGGTCGCCACCGCGGTGGCCAAGGGCGACCTGTCGCAGAAGATCACCGTGGACGCCCGCGGCGAGATCCTGGAGCTGAAGAACACCATCAACACGATGGTCGACCAGCTCTCCGCCTTCGCCGACGAGGTCACCCGCGTCGCCCGCGAGGTCGGCACGGCCGGGAACCTGGGCGGCCAGGCGCAGGTGCGCGGCGTCTCGGGCACCTGGAAGGACCTCACCGACAACGTCAACGTGATGGCTTCCAACCTGACCGGGCAGGTCCGCTCCATCGCCCAGGTCGCCACCGCGGTGGCGCGCGGCGACCTCTCGCAGCGGATCACGGTCGAGGCCAAGGGCGAGGTCGCCGCGCTGGCCGACGTCATCAACACCATGGTCGACACGCTGTCGGCGTTCGCCGACGAGGTCACCCGCGTCGCCCGCGAGGTCGGCACCGAGGGCCGGCTCGGCGGCCAGGCGCACGTGCCGAACGTCGCCGGGACCTGGAAGGACCTCACCGACAACGTCAACTCCATGGCCAACAACCTCACCGGCCAGGTGCGCAACATCGCGCTGGTGACGACCGCGGTGGCCCGGGGCGACCTGTCGAAGAAGATCGACGTCGACGCGCGCGGCGAGATCCTGGAACTGAAGACGACGATCAACACGATGGTCGACCAGCTCTCCGCCTTCGCCGACGAGGTCACCCGCGTCGCCCGCGAGGTCGGCACCGAGGGCCGGCTCGGCGGCCAGGCCGAGGTCGAGGGTGTCTCCGGCACCTGGAAGCGCCTCACGGAGAACGTCAACGAGCTGGCGGGCAACCTCACCCGGCAGGTCCGCGCGATCGCCGAGGTCACGTCCGCGGTCGCCGAGGGCGACCTGACCCGCTCCATCAACGTGGAGGCGTCCGGCGAGGTCGCCGAGCTCAAGGACAACATCAACGCGATGGTGCAGTCCCTGCGCGAGACCACCCGGGCCAATCAGGAGCAGGACTGGCTCAAGACCAACCTCGCCAGGATCTCGGGCCTGATGCAGGGCCACCGGGACCTGCCCGTGGTCGCCGAGCTGATCATGGACGAGCTGGTGCCGCTGGTGGCGGCCCAGTACGGCGCCTTCTACCTGGCGGAGGACGGCCACGACGGTCCCGAGCTGCGGCTCGTCGGCTCCTACGGCTACCCCGAGGACGCGGCCAAGCCCACCCGCATCGCCTTCGGCCGGACCCTGGTCGGCCAGGCCGCGCGCAGCCGGCGCACCATCGTGGTGAACGAACTGCCGCCGGGCTACGTGACCATCTCCTCGGGGCTCGGCGAGGTGGTGCCGACCGCCTTGGTGCTGGTGCCCATCGTGGTCGAGGGGCAGGTCCTGGGCGTCATCGAGCTGGCGTCGGTCGCTCCGTTCACCCAGATCAACCGCGACTTCCTGGAACTGCTGATGGAGACCATCGGCGTCAACGTCAACACGATCGTGGCCAACGCCCGTACCGACGAACTGCTCGCCGAGTCGCAGCGCCTGACCGCCGAGTTGCAGGCCCGCTCGGCGGAACTCCAGGTGCAACAGGAGGAGTTGCAGCGCTCCAACGCCGAGCTGGAGGAGAAGGCGTCCCTGCTGGCCACGCAGAACCGGGACATCGAGGCGAAGAACCTGCAGATCGAGCAGGCCCGGCAGGAGCTGGAAGCCCGCGCCCAGCAGCTGTCGCTGGCCTCGAAGTACAAGTCGGAGTTCCTGGCGAACATGAGCCACGAGCTGCGCACCCCGCTCAACAGTCTGCTGATCCTCGCCCAGCTGCTCGCGCAGAACCCGTCGCGCAACCTCACCCCGAAGCAGGTCGAGTACGCGGGCATCATCCACTCCGCTGGCTCGGACCTGCTCCAGCTGATCAACGACATCCTGGACCTGTCGAAGGTCGAGGCCGGAAAGATGGACGTCTCCCCCGAGCGGGTGACGCTGCGCCAGCTCATCGAGTACGTCGAGGCCACCTTCCGGCCCATGACGACGCAGAAGGGCCTGGAGTTCACGGTGTCCACGGCCACCGGAGCGCCGGCGGACCTGCTGACCGACGACTCCCGGCTGCGTCAGGTGCTGCGCAACCTGCTGTCCAACGCGGTGAAGTTCACCGAGCGGGGCGGGGTGGAGCTGGCCATCGGACCGGCGCAGGACGACGAGGTGCCCCCGGGCGTGGTCCGGGGCGGTGCCGTGGTGGCCTTCCGGGTGAAGGACACCGGCATCGGCATCCCCGAACAGAACCTGGAGTCGATCTTCGGCGCCTTCCAGCAGGCGGACGGCACGACGAGCCGCAAGTACGGCGGCACCGGACTCGGGCTCTCCATCACCCGGGAGATCGCCCAGCTGCTCGGCGGTGCGGTCACGGTGGACAGCACGCCCGACCGGGGCAGCACCTTCACCCTGTTCCTGCCCGCGGCCCGGCCCGACTTCGAGGACCTGCTGGCCCGGGGCCCGGAGCGCGCCCCGGCCGAGTCGCCCGCCGACGTGCTCACCAGCCCGGCAGCGGTGCCCGAGCTCACGAGCGGCCAGCGGCAGCGTCCCCGGCGGCTGCTCGTCGTGGAGGAGCGTCCGCGCGGCCTGCTCACCCTCGTCGCGGAGAGCGTGATCGCCGACCTGACGCACGGACGCGACGACGCGGGCGACCGTCCGCCGCTCGACGTCATCACGGCCGTGGGGGCGCAGGAGGCCGCGGGCGCGCTGGCGGCCGAGCCGTGCCACTGCGTCGTCCTGGAACTGGGCATGCGGGACGCCGAGGCCTCCCGCTTCCTGCAGGCCCTGCGGGGTGACTCGGCGCTGGCGAGCGTGCCGGTGCTCGTACACAGCGGCCACCGTGCGGACGTGGCCCTGGAGGAGAGCCTGCGCTCCGGCGCGCAGGACGGAGCGCTGGAGTTCCTGTCCAGCCTCGACGAGCTGCGGGAGCGCATCGCGCTGCATCTGGCCGCCGAGGAGCCCGGGGACGTGCTCTCCCTGGTCCGGCCCGAGGAGCCGCAGCCGCTGCCCCCGTACGCCGGGGGCGACTCGCCGGCCGGACGCACCGTCCTCGTCGTCGACGACGACGCCCGCAACCTCTTCGCGCTCAGCGGCATCCTGGAGCTGCACGGTTTCCGGGTCCTGCACGCGGAGAACGGGCGCCGGGGCATCGAGACGCTGGTGGACCACCCGGAGGTCGCGCTGGTCCTGATGGACGTGATGATGCCGGAGATGGACGGCTACACGGCCACCGCCGAGATCCGCCGGATCCCCCGGTACGCCGAGCTGCCGATCATCGCCGTCACGGCCAAGGCGATGCCCGGCGACCGCGAGAAGAGCCTCGCCTCGGGCGCCAGTGACTACGTCACCAAGCCCGTCGACACCCAGGACCTCATCGCCTGCGTCCAACGGTGGCTGCCCGCATGAGCAACGCGGCCCCCGTCCCGTACACCGGTGGGCCGGGCGGTGCTCGGCGCGGCGCGTCGTACACCCTGGCGGTCTCCAGCCGAGGAGCGTCCCCATCGTGAGCATGTCCGAGCAGTCCCGCGAAACGGCCGGCGGCGCGCCGCCGGCCCCGTCCGCCGCGCCCCCTTCGGATTCCGGGCCGCGCTCCCCCGCGGTCGACGGGCCGGCCGCCGACCTGCGCGCGATGACCCCGATGTCCCCCGTGGGCAGGCTGGCCGCGACGGTGGACCGGCTCAGCCGCGAGGTGCGCGCCGCCCAGGCGGAGGCCGAGGGCCGGGCCCTGATCGAGCTGGCCAAGGGCATCCTGGTCGCCCGGCTCGGGTGCGGCCCGGCGCAGGCCGCCCGGCAGCTCGCGGAGCTGGCCGACCAGTCGCAGGTGACCCCGCTGGAATTCGCGGTCGACGTCATCAACCAGGCCGCCCGTGACCGCATGTCGGAGGTGACCGACGCGTTCCTCACCGCCACCTCCGCCGCGCAGAGCACCGACGACGAGGAGGGCACGGCCGACGCGGACGCGGAAGCGGCGGCCGAGTCGGCCGCCGTGCGCCTGCGGGCGGCCGAGAGCGGCGCACTCGCCGCGGACGACACCCAGGCCGTCGCCGACGCCCTGCTGGAGCAGGCCCTGCGCCCGCTCGGCGCGGCCGCCGTGGCCATCTGGGCGGCCGGGTACGACGGGTCGCTCACGCTGGCCGGCAGCGCGGGTTTCTCCGCGGCCGAGGCCACCCGCTGGCGGTACGTGCCGCCGGACGTGGCGACGGTGGCCCGGTGCGGTCTGACCGAGCGCACGGGCCAGTGGATCACCTCCCTGGCCACGACCGGCCTGCCCAGCGTGGGCCGGCACCAGTACCCGGACGGCGGCAGGGCCGCCGTGCCCGCCGGTACCGGGGGCCGCATCCACGGTGTACTGGAGATCGCCTGGCCGGAGCCGCTGGCCCCGCAGCCGCCCCAGGTGGTGCGCCAGGTGGAGGCCCTGGCGGAGCTGTGCGCGCACACGCTGGAGTCGTACACGCCCTCGCACGGCACCGGGCAGGAGCCGCGGGTCGTGCCGGACGCGGTGGAGCTGATGGACCTGGCCGACGGGCTGTACGACCCGGCGCTGGTCCTGGTGCCCCATCTGGACGCCGACGGCCACCTGGCGGACTTCCGCATCCAGCACGTGAACAAGCGCTTCCTGGACCCCGCCGGGCGACCGCGCGCCGTCGTGGGCGGCGCGCTGCTGCTGGAGGCCTACCCGATGGCCGCCGGGGACAGCGAGCTGTTCCAGAACGTGGAGCGGGTGTACGCCACCGGTGAGCCGTTCCGGGCCCGGCGCATGAACCTGACCGCCCTGGTGGACCAGGTACCGCTGTCGGCGATCGCGGACATCAGCGTCAGCCGGCACGGCAACGCCGTCCTGCTGATCTGGCGCATCGAGGACGAGACGGCCCGGCTGGCCAGCCTCCTCCAGCACGCCCAGCGCCTCGGCCGCATCGGCGGCTTCGAGGAGAACCTGCTGACCGGCGAGATCACCTGGAACGGCCAGCTGTTCGACCTGTACGGGCGCCCGCAGACGAGCATCCCGGTGCCGCTGGAGGAGCTGGCGGCGCACGCCCACCCGGACGACGCCGTGACCATCGGCCGGTTCCTGCGCACGCTGATGCACCACCGGCGGCCGGCGTCGGCGGCGTTCCGGCTGCAGCGGCCCGACAGGGTCACCCGGCACGTGCGGGTGGTGGCCGAACCGGTCCTGGACACCGACGACCGCCTGCTCGTCGTACGGGGCGCCTATCAGGACATCTCGGCCCAGCACTGGACCGAGGTGGCGCTCGCCGCGACGCGCGACCAGCTGGCGCACACCGAACAGCAGGCCATCGAACGCAACCGGCTGACGCTGCAGCTGCAGCACGCCATCATGCCGCCGACGCGCAACCCGCTGAAGGTGCCGGACCTCCAGGTGGCCGTCCGGTACCGGCCCGCGGAGACGGAACAGCTGGTGGGCGGCGACTGGTACGACGCCGTGATGCTGCCGAACGGGCTGGTGCTGCTGTGCGTGGGGGACGTGGCCGGGCACGGCATAGAGGCCGCGACCAGCATGGTGGTACTGCGCAACGCGCTGCGCGGCCTCGCGGTGACCGGTGCCGGGCCGGGGCAGCTGCTGTCCTGGCTCAACATCGTGGCGCACCACCTGACCGGCGGGGTCACGGCCACGGCGGTGTGCGGCCTGTACGACCCGGCCCGGCGGACGCTGCGCTGGGCCAGGGCGGGGCATCTGCCCCCGGTGCTGGTCCGGGGCGCGGCGGCCCAGCCGCTGCCGCTGGTCAAGGGGATGCTGCTGGGCGCGGTGGCCGAGGCGGCGTACGAGGAGGACGAGGTGCAGCTGGCCGGCGAGGACACCCTGCTGATGTACACCGACGGTCTGGTCGAGCGCCGCGACCGCTCGGTGGAGGAGTCGCTGGCCCAGCTGCTCAGCACGGTCCGCACGGCGCCGAACACCCTCGACCAGCACCTGGACCGGCTGCTCACCTACAGCAGGTCGGACACGGACGACGACACGTGTCTCGTGGGCATCAGGGTCGGGTGACGGAAGGTGACCGGTCACGGTCCCGGCCGGACGGGTGTGACACTCCGATTCGGGGGTAGCCGCGGTGCGCGGTGGGACATGACGTCCCACCGCTCCGGCCGCTTTGTTGGAGGTACACGTGCCCATAGCCCAGAACCCGCTGTCCGTCGAGGTGACGCTGCCGCGGGAGGAGGTGGCGCTGCTCAAGGTGGAGGGCTACCTGGACGTCGACACCGCGACCGAGTTCCAGCACCATCTGGCCAACCAGCTGCACCACGGCCGGCGGCACTTCCTGCTGGACCTGTCGGAGGTTCCGTTCATGGACTCCTCCGGCATGAACATCATTCTGCGGGTCTACCAGGAGGCCCGCGAGCTGCCGGGCAGTGTGCACATCATCTCGCCGGCCCCGGCGGTGCGGCGGGTCCTGGACCTGACGGGCGTCAGTATCACCGTGCCGGTCTCCGAGAGCGTCGACGAGGCGCTCTCGCGCGTCGACGCGCACCCGGAGGGGCCGCAGGTACCGGACGCCTGAATCCCGGTTGCCGCCGCTCATCCGGGATCAGGTGTCGTACGTGGTCGGCGGGTGGATACAGTTGTCGCCCGGCAGGATCACATCGCCGTCACGCTGCCTGCGGGTTCGGTGCGACGCAACGTGGATGAGGAGTGGAACAGGTGCCGGAACAGGCCGAGGGAACAGCGGGATCGCCGACGCACGAGGTCAGGGACTTCCTGCGACGCCGCCGTGAGCAGATCGCCCAACGATGGGCGGACGAGGCCTTGTTCCGGGCCGTGTTCACCGTGTCCCGCGACGAGGCCGTCGAGGCGGGCAAGGCCGTGGTGGACGCGCTGGCCCAAGTCGCGGACGCGGCACGGGTGGAGGACCCGGACGCCGCCGGATTCACGACGGTGCGCGAGCAGTTGGCGAGGATGGGTGCGGCCCGCTCCCGCGCCGGCCTGAGCACGGCGCAGGTGTCGAGCGAACTGGCCGCCCTGCGCCAGCCGGTCGAGAACCTGCTGCTGTCCGATCTGCCGGACACCTCTGCCGAGGACGCCCGGGCCTGTGTCACCACGCTGACCGTGCTGATGGGCACCCTGCGGGTCGTGGTCATGCAGACGGCGCTCAGCGAGGGGCAGGCGCTCATCGACCGGCAGCGGCTGCAGCTGATGGAGGTGGCCACCCCCGTCATCAAGCTGTGGGACGGCATCGTGGCCGTTCCGCTGATCGGGACGCTGGACAGCGCCCGCAGCCAGGTCGTCATGGAGACGCTGCTGGAATCCATCGTGGAGCAGCAGGCGCGCTACGCGATCCTGGACATCACCGGGGTCCCGACCGTCGACTCGCTGGTCGCCCAGCACCTGATGAAGACGGTCGCGGCGGCCCGGCTGATGGGCGCCGAGTGCATCGTCTCCGGCATCCGGCCCGCGATCGCGCAGACCATGGTCCACCTCGGTCTGGACCTGGGCACCGTGGTCACCCGGGCGAGCCTCGCCGACGCCCTCGGGTACGTCCTGCACCAGCTCGGGGTCGGCATCGTGAACCCCGTGGTGAACGGACCGGTCGCGCGGTGAGCGAGGCATTCCCGGGACCCCACGGGGGTCCCGTGACGGGTCATGTTCCGGTGCTCCGGCTCGGCGAGGTGCTGCTGGTCACCCTCCAGGGGGACCTGCACGACAGCACGGCGCAGCAGCTCCAGCAGGACCTCGCCGAGACCATCTCCCGCAGCGGTGCGACGGGAGTGATCATCGACATCTCCGGGGTGGAGATCGTCGATTCCTTCCTCGGCCGGATCCTGGCCGAGATCGCCGGCCAGACCGAGCTCCTGGCCGCCCGGACGGTGGTCGTCGGCATGCGCCCGGCGGTCGCCATCACCCTGGTGGAGCTGGGTCTGTCGTTGCCCGGGGTGCACACCGCGCTCAGTACCGAGGTGGCCATGGAGCTGCTGACGCGGCACGCCCCGTCGTCCCGCTACGGCGGCCTGCGCCAGGAGAGTCCGTGATGCACACTGCCGCGGGCGCCCAGGCCCGCCTGCCGATCCGTTCGGACATGGATCTGGTGTGGGTACGTCAGCACGTGCGGCAGACGGCCGCCCAGCTCGGCTTCGGTCTGGTGGACCAGACGAAGCTGGTCACGGCGGCCAGTGAACTGGCTCGCAACACGCTCGTGTACGGCGGCGGCGGAACGATGGAGACGGAGTCCCTCGCCGAGGCGGGCGTGCAGGGGCTGCGGCTGACCTTCCGCGACGAGGGACCGGGCATCGCGGACCTTGAGCAGGCGCTGAGCGACGGCTTCACCTCGGGCGGCGGCCTGGGCATGGGCCTGGGCGGCGCGCGGCGCCTGGTGCACGACTTCACGATCGAGAGCAACCCGGGCGCGGGCACCACCGTGCGGGTGACCTCCTGGGTGGGCCGGCCGCCCCGGCCACGCGAGGAGTCCTGATGCCACGCGTGTGGGAGGTACCGGTGCACGACTCGACGCGGGTGCGCGACGCCCGCGTGGCCGCGGAGCACGCGGCGGCCCTGGCCGGGCTGGACCAGCAGCGCACCGCCGCGGCGGCGCTGGTGGCGACCGAGCTGGCGACCAACCTCCTCAAGCACGCCGGGGGCGGCCAGGTCCTCATCGACGTCGTCGCCCCGCCGGTCCTCGCGGCCGGCCGGGACCGGGCCACGCTGGTGCAGGTCGCCACGGTCGACCACGGTCCCGGGATCGCCGACGTGTCCGTCGCCCTGCGCGACGGTTTCACCACGACGCAGTCCCTCGGTGCGGGGCTGGGCACCTGCGCGCGCCTCGCCGACGACTTCGACCTGCACAGCGTCCCGGGCCGGGGGACGGTCGTGGTCGCCCGGGTCGGTGCCGTGCTCGACCGCCCCGTCACCGACCCGGGTCCGGCCGCCCGGGTGCGGGCCGGTGCCGTGAACGTCCCGTTCGGCGGCGCCGAGTACTCGGGCGACGCCTGGGCCTGGGCCCGGGACGGGGACCGGGTCACGCTGATGCTGGCCGACGGGCTGGGCCACGGCCCGGAGGCGGCCCGTGCCTCGACCGCGGCCGTGGAGGCACTGCGCAGCGCGGCCCACCTGTCGCCGGCCGAGGCGCTGCGGCGGCTCGACAAGGCGCTGACCGGCACCCGCGGCGCGGCCGTGGCGGTGGCCCAGGTCGACACGCGTGCCGCGGTGCTCAGGTTCGCCGGGGTCGGCAACATCGGGGCGCGGCTGTGCGAGGGCGGCACCTGGCGGCACCTGGTCTCCCGGCCCGGCATCATCGGCACCCACCGGCCCACCACCCTGCGCGAGGAGGAGAGGGCCTGGACGGACGACCGGGTGCTGGTCCTGCACAGCGACGGCCTGCCGAGCCGCTGGGCTCCGACGGCCGACACCTGCCGCACGGCGACCGACCCGGCGGTGACGGCCGCCGTGACCGTCCGTGACGCCAGCAGCTCGGCCCGCCCGGTGCGGGACGACACCGCAGTCGCCGTACTGACCACGACCCCGTCGGACCGCCCATGACCCGTACCTGGCAGATCACCGACGTCACCGACGCGGCGCGGGCCCGTATCGCCACCGCGCGCCTCGCCGCGGCCTACGGTGTGCCGCCGCTGGAGCGCACGCGACTGGTGGCCTCGCTCGGCACGCAGCTGCGGCTGTGCCTGGCCAAGGGCGGCACCTGGCGGCTCACGCTGGAGACGGGCACGGCCTCCCCCGTGACGCCGGAGGCCGGGGCGAGCGTGCTGCACGCCGTGGTGGCACCGGCGCGCGACACCGCCACCGCCGGCCAGCCCCCGTGGCGGGTCACGGTGCCCTGTCCCGAGGCCGTGCCCGGCGTCGGCGCCGACGCCGCCGTGGACGATCCGGCCGTGCTGGCGGAGGCCCTGCTGGGCGCCGACGAGGACACCGCGCTGGTGCTGGACAGGCTCAGCGAGCAGGAGCACCTGGTCGACTTCCACCGGGAGGAGCTGCAGCAGACCAATCAGGGCGTGGTGGCGCTGCACGCCGAGCTGGACGCCGCCGGGCGGGCGCAGCGGGAGGCGTTCGCCGCCGAACGCAAGGCGCGCACGGAGGCGGAGAACGCCCGGCGCAGGCTGACCTTCCTGGCGGACGCGAGCGCGGTGCTGACGGCCTCGCTCGACCACCACGAGATCGTGCGCCGGCTGCCGGAGCTGCTGGTGCCGGAGTACGCCGCGAGTGTCGACGTCTGGCTCTTCGAGCAGGACGGCGAACGGCCGGGCCCGGCCCATCCGGCCGCCGCCGTGGTCGCCGCCCGCACCGGGCGGCCGCAGTACGCCGCCGCGCACCCGGGCGGTCTGTCCGGTGTCGACGACCAGCCGCCGTCGGCGCTCGAACCGGAGCGGCCCCTGCTGTGCGTCCCGCTGCCGACGCGGCAGGCGCCCCTGGGCGTGGTGACCCTGTCGCCGCCCGGGGAACGCTGGGATCCCGACGACGCCGTGATGCTGATCGAACTGACCCGGCGGGCGAGTACCGCGATCGACCACGCGCAGCGCTACCAGCACAACCGCGACATCGCCGAGACGCTGCAGCGGGCACTGCTCACGGAACTGCCGGCCCCGCCGGGACTCGCCCTGGCCGCGCGCTATCTGCCCGCCACCCACGGGCTGAACATCGGCGGCGACTGGTACGACGCCTTCCGTCAGCCCGACGGCGGCACCATCGCCGTGGTCGGCGACGTGACCGGGCACGGGCTGCGCGCAGCCGTGATGATGAGCCAGCTGCGGACCGCGCTGCGAGCCTACGCCGTCGACGGCGGCAGCCCCGGCCGGCTGCTGACCCGGCTGCACATCTTCCTGCACCACCTCCAGCCCGACCTGTTCGCCACGGCCGTCATCGCGCGTTTCCACCCCGACGACCCCACTCTGACGTGGGCCGCCGCCGGTCATCCGCCGCCGGTGCTGCGTACCCCGGACGGGCGGGTCCAGACCCTGGACGCCAAACCCGGTGCGATGCTCGGCATCCCGCTGCGCCAGGAGATCGCCGACCACACGGTTCCGCTGGCGCCGGGTTCGACGCTCGCGCTGTACACGGACGGTCTGGTGGAGCGGCGTGCCCTGGGGATAGACCCGGGCATCGAGCGGCTCGCCGAGGCGCTCGGCTCGTTCGGCTCGGCCCGGCTGGAGGCGGACCTGGACGGTTCGGCGGACGGCATCCTGCGTCCCCTGCTGAGCGACTCGCAGCGCGACGACGACGTGTGCCTGCTGCTCTGCCACCTCCGCGGCTCCGGCTGAGGCCGGGGCACCGCCCCCCCCACGGGACGGTCCGCGTCCGTTCACACCCGTCCGTCCGATGCCTTCCGGGGCCGGCCGGGGCACGGTGACCGCCGGGGCGAGTCGCCTGCCTGCCGCACCCGGCTGGCCGATCCGGCGCGGGCGCGGTGGGATCGACGAGGTGCGAAGGAGCGATCCAGGGGCAGGCGAATGGCGTTCGCGGCAGACCGCCTGGAGCCGCAGAAAGGGATGAACACCGTGACACGACCCAGGATCCTGGTGGTCGGCGCAGGTTTCGCCGGCGTGGAGTGCGTCCGTCGTCTGGAGCGGAGGCTCGCCCCCGACGAGGCCGACGTCACCTTGGTGGCGCCGTTCTCCTACCAGCTCTATCTGCCGTTGCTGCCCCAGGTCGCCTCCGGGGTGCTGACGCCCCAGTCGATCGCGCTCTCCCTGCGCCGCAGCAGCAAGTACCGCACCCGGATCATCCCGGGCGGGGCGATCGGGGTGGACCTGAAGGCGAAGGTCTGCGTGGTGCGCACCATCACCGACCAGATCGTCAACGAGCCGTACGACTACATCGTGCTGGCCCCCGGCAGCATCACCCGCACGTTCGACATCCCGGGGCTCACCGACAACGCGTTCGGCATGAAGACCCTGGCGGAGGCCGCGTACGTCCGCGACCACGTCATCTCGCAGCTCGACCTCGCCGACGCCAGCCAGGACCCGGCGGAACGCGCCTCCCGGCTGCAGTTCGTGGTGGTCGGCGGCGGTTACGCCGGCACCGAGACCGCGGCCTGTCTGCAGCGGCTGACGCACGCGGCCGTCAAGCGCTACAACCGGCTCGACCCGAGCCTGATCAAGTGGCATCTGATCGACGTCGCACCGAAGCTGATGCCCGAACTGGGCGAGAAGCTCGGCCGGGACGCGCAGCGGATCCTCACGCGGCGCGGCATCGAGATCTCCCTGGGCGTGTCCATCGACAAGGCCGGGCCCGAGGAGGTCACCTTCACGGACGGCCGGGTGGTACCCACCCGCACGCTGATCTGGACCGCCGGGGTGGTGGCGAGCCCGCTCATCGCCACGCTCGGCGCGGAAACGGTCAAGGGACGGCTCGCGGTCACCGCCGAGATGTGCCTGCCGAACCACGACGGGGTGTTCGCGCTCGGCGACTCCGCGGCGGTGCCCGATCTCGCCAAGGGCCAGGAGGGCGCCGTCTGCCCGCCCACCGCCCAGCACGCCATGCGGCAGGGCCGGCACGTCGCCGAGAACCTCATCGCCACGCTCCGCAACCAGCCGATGCGGCCGTACGTCCACAAGGACCTGGGGCTCGTCGTCGACCTCGGCGGCGCCGACGCGGTCTCCAAGCCCCTCGGCATCGGGCTGAAGGGCCTGCCCGCCCAGGCCGTGGCCCGCGGCTACCACTGGTCGGCGCTGCGCACGGGCGTGGCCAAGGCCCGGGTGGCGACCAACTGGGCGCTGAACGCGGTCGCCGGCGACGACTTCGTCCGCACCGGTTTCCAGGCCCGCAAGCCGGCCAAGCTGAAGGACTTCGAGTACACCGACGCCTATCTGACGCCGGAACAGGTGCGGGAGCACGTCGGTGGGATGAGCCGGGTGGAGTGACCCTGCGGCCGGGGCCGGTCCGCGGCATGGCATGCTGAGAAGTGGATCTCGGCGTGAACCGGCCGGGACCCGGCTGTGAATGGCCGGAAAGAGGCTGTGGATCGGGAGAGTGTACGGCGGCGTGAAGGCAGCGGGGCGCTCGGCGCGGACACGGCTGCGGGACCGCGTCGCCGCGTCCGACCCGGGGCTGCTGCGACTGACGGCGGGGCTGCGCACGGTGGGCGCCATCGCGCTGGCGCTGGCCGTGCTCGCCGTCTTCGACGCGGACGTCACCCATCTGGTGGCGGGCGCCATGACGGCGATGGTCGCCACCTTCGCCATCCGGGAGAAGGAGCCCGGCCCGCAGGCCGTCACCCTGGCGCTGGGGCTGCCCGTCGCCCTGGCCGCGGTGTCGACCGCCTCACTGCTGTCCTCACGGGTCGTCGTCGGTGACGCGTTCTTCGTCGTCCTGATCTTCTGCGCCGTCTTCGTCCGCAGGTTCGGCGACCGCGGTACGGCCCTGGGGTTGATCGGCTTCCAGGTCTACTTCGTCTCCCTGTTCGTCGGCGCGAAGGTGTCGGTGCTGCCGGGACTGCTGAGTGCCATCGCGGTGGCGTTCGTGTCCAGCGCGGTGGTGCGGTTCGCGGTGGTGCCGGCGACGCCGGCGGGCGTCCTCCAGCGGCTGCGGCAGGCGTTCCGGGCCCGGCTGGCCCAGCTGATCGCGACGCAGGCCGAACTGCTGGACGCCGGACCGGACGAGATCGAGAAGACGCTGGAACGCCTGCGGTCCGGCACCGCGCGGTTGCACGAGACGGCCCTGATGATCCAGTCCCGGCTGGAGGAGGGCACCCCGGACGAGCCCACGGCGCGGCTGGTGCAGCGGCGCGTCGCGGACGCCGAGATCGCCGCCGAGCGGCTGGGTCTGCTGCTGCTGACCGCGCGCAGCGCCGAGCGGGCGGACACCCTGACCCTGCACCTGCCGGGGGCGCCGGCGCCCGCGGTGGGCCGCTCACCGGCGCCCGGCGAGGCCACGGAGATCCTGCGCCGCGACCTGGCGGCGCTGCGCACCCTGGTGCTGCGGCCGCCCGCCGAGGCGCGCGGCACCGCGCTGTCCCTTCTGCGCAACCGGCTCCTCGGTTACCGCGACGAGGAGAACCTCCCCGAGGCGACCCCGGCCGTCCAGGACGTGTTCCGCGGCCTCGGCGAGAGCGCGCGTGCGGTCATGGGCCTGCGGATCGCCCTGGACGGGCCGCAGGACGAGTCGGACGACACCCCCGCGACGACCCGTTCCCGGGAGGAGCTGGACGCCGAGGACGCGGCCATCGACGCCGGAGAGGAGGCCGTGGCGAAGGAGGAGCCGACCGGTTTGCGGCGGCCCACCACGCGTGCCGCGGTACAGGTCGCCGTGGGGTCCTCGCTCGCCATCGCCGGCGGGGAGCTGCTGTCCTCCCAGCGCTGGTACTGGGCGGTCCTCACCTGCTGGATCGTCTTCATCAACACCGCGTCCACCGGCGAGATCCTGGTCAAGGGCTACCGGCGCCTGCTGGGTACCGTCCTGGGCGTCGTGGCGGGCATCGTGCTGGCCGGTCTGGTCGGCAACCACACGTGGACCGCGTTCGCCCTGGTGCTGCTGCTCATCTTCGCGATGTTCTACACGGCGCCGCTGTCGTACACCCTGATGTCCTTCTTCGTCACCGCGATGCTCGGGCTGCTGTACACCCTGCTGCACACCTACAGCCTGTCGGTGCTGCTGCTGCGCATCGAGGAGACGGCGCTCGGCGCGGCCTGCGGGATCGTCGCGGCGGCGCTGGTGCTGCCGATTCGCACCGATCGCCGTACGAACGAGCTGCTCGGCACGGTGCTGGAGCGGCTGACCGACGTGACCGAGGGCGCCGTCGACCAGCTCAGCGGCGGCGCGGCGGCCGATCTGCTGGACACGGCGCGGGAGCTGGACCAGGCACTGGGTGACCTGCGGGCCGCCACCCAGCCGCTCACGCATCCGATCACGCCGTTGCGGGCCCGGCGCGACACGGCCCGGTACGTGGTGGCGCTGCTGGAAACCTGCGCCTATCACGCCCGGTCCCTGGCGGCGACGGCCGAGCTGCTGCCGACCCATCCCTCGATCGCCGCCGATCCCCGGCTGCGCGGGGCGGTACGGCGCACGGTGCGCAACATCGGGGCGATCGCCGCGCGCGTCGCCGACGACGGCGCGCGGACGGAGGTGGAGACCGGGCCGAGCATCGCGTCGCTGCTGGAACCGGACGCCGCCGGGGTGCCGCGGTACGGCCGCATCACCGGCCGGGTACTGCGGCACCTGGAGCGCCTGGACGAGGCGGTGACGGGTCTCGCCCGACCGCTGGACGTGCCCGTCAGGGCGCCGCGGCGGTGAGGGTCAGAAGTCGCTGGGCAGACCGCTGGCCTCGGCGATGCCGCGCAGTTCCTCGTTCTGCCGGTGCCGTTCCTTGAGGTAGTCGGCTATCTCCTCGAGGCGTTCGGGGTCGGAGGCGGTGGTCGCGTCGGTGACGACCCGGACGGGTCCGGTCTCGTCGGTGTCGATCTCGACGACCTCGTTGTCCAGCCGGCCCGTGACCGCGGTGGCGATGACCAGGGCGGCCTCGTCCCTGATCTCCTGGGGCAGTGCCTCGGCGTTGTCCCCGTCCAGGGAGAAGTCGATGGTGGGCATCTGGTGCTCGTCGATCGCCTGGAGGACGGGTTCCACCACGCTGAGCAGGAGCTGGTAGGCGTCGGTCTCCATGCGAACGCGCAGGAGGTCGAGGTAGACGTCCACGGGACGTCCGTCCGGCGGAGGAATCTCGTGTTCGTTCATTCGCCCCGTGTTCCCCGTGCGGGGCGGCTCAGACCCTGCGCCACCGCGCGAGGGCGAAGGAGAACACGCCGAACAGCACCAGGCCTGCGGCGACGCAGACCAGCAGCCAGGGTCCGAGCGGGGTCTCGGCGAAGGAGCGCAGGGTGTCGTCCAGTCCCTTGGCCTCGTCGGGCCGGTAGTCGACGGCGGACCGCACGGCGAAGGCTCCCGCCGCGGCGAAGACGAGGCCGCGCGCCACCCCGCCCCCGACGCCGGTGACGTCGACCAGCCGTCGGGCCCGCGGGCTCAGCTCCCCGAGCTTCAGCTTCTTGTGGTAGTTGCGGCGCAGCGCCTGTACGGCGATCACGACTCCGGCGATCACCACGGCGACGCCGGCCAGGCCCACGAGCCACTGCCCGGCGGGCATCTCCATCACCCTGGAGGTGACGTCCCGGGACTGCCGGTCGCTGGACCCGCTGTCGCCGGAGCCCGCCGCGAAGGCCAGGACGGAGTACGCGACGAACGTGTAGAACACGCACCGGGCGGCGGCCGGCAGCCGCTTCTTCGCCGTGTGGCCGTCCTTGCCGGTGACGCCGAAGAGCGCCTGTGACAGCCGCCAGAGCGCCATGCCCACCAGCCCGGCACCCAGCGCCCACAGCAGCACGGCGCCGAAGGGCTTGTCCGACAGCTCGGCCAGGGCACCGCCCCGGTCCGCCTGGCGGTTCCCGGTGCCGAAGGCGATCTGCAGGGCCAGGATGCCGACCAGCAGGTAGATGACGCCGCGGGCGGTGAGTCCCGCGCGTGCGGCCCCCTCGGCGGTCGACCCCTTCGCCGCCCGGCGGGCCCGGCCCCGGCCCGTACGCCCCAGAACGTTCGTGTTCATCTGCACATCCCCTCCCGGACTCCCGCATGCCCCGTCGCCCCGGGCACACACCCGGCTGCCCGCACACCGCCGTACGGTGTGCGGGCAGCCGGGCCGCCGCTGCGTTCCCCGCCCCGCGTCAGTCCGCCACCGGTGCGGGCCCGGCGCACACGGGCGCCGGGGCCGGGGCGGCCGCGAGCTGGTGCCGTGCCGCCTCCAGGGCCTGCCGCACGTCCCGCGTGCCGGTCGACACGCACAGCGTGTACGCCAGGTCCCGGGCCCGGGGGCCGGGTCCGCCCGTGTCGTCGGCGGGTTCGCAGGCTGCTGCCGCCTCGTACGCGTCGACGAGTCCGCGCAGCACCGCGGGGTCGGGCATCAGCATCCGTCCCGTTCCTCCCGCGCTCGGTTCTCGGCCGCTCACCGGCGCACCGGCCGGCCGCTGCCCCGGTGGCCCGCCCGCTGTCCCATCGCCTCGTCGCGCACCCGGGCGCAGCTGCGGCTGATGAGCCGTGAGACGTGCATCTGCGAGATGCCGAGACGATCGGCTATCCGGCTCTGCGTCATGTCCTCGAAGAAGCGCATGTAGAGGATGGCCCGCTCCCGCTCGGGCAGCCTGCGCAGCCCTTCCTTGGCGGACTCCCGGTCGATGACGGTCTCGTACGACCCGTCCGCGGTGCCGAGGGTGTCCGCGAGGCTGTAGCCGTCGTCGCCGGCCGAGAGTTCCGCGTCCAGCGACAGGGTGCTGAAGCTCTCCAGCGCCTCCATCCCGGCGCTGACCTCGTCCTCGGTCAGCCCGGTGTGGGCGGCGAGGGCGGCCACCGACGGTTCGGGGCTGCCGGGGCTCTGAGTGAGCTCGCGCCGGGCGACCCGCACCTTGTTGCGCAGTTCCTGGACCCGGCGGGGCACCCGCAGGGCCCACATCCGGTCCCGGAAGTGGCGCTTGACCTCACCGGTGATGGTGGGCACGGCGTAGCTCTCGAAGGCTCCCCGCTCCGGGTCGAAGCGGTCGATGGCCTTCACCAGGCCGAGCGCCGCGACCTGGCGCAGGTCTTCGATGGACTCTCCGCGGTCCCGGAACCGGCCGGCGATCCGGTGGGCCATGGGCAGCCAGGCGGTGACGAGTTCGTCCCGGACCGCGTCGCGTTCCGGCCCGTCCTCCAGCTCCGCGAGCCGTGCGAAGCGGGCCATGGTGTCGGGCGCGTCGTCGTGCCGGCGGCGGGTGGCGGCGGTCTCGGTGGTTCCGGGGCGGACAGTGGATGTTTCGATGAGCATGCGGATCGCTCCTGAACGGTGGTCTCAGGGGAACATTCCGCGGGAACGGTGCTTTCCGGGTGACCTCACCCGGAGGGCCCACGCAGCCATACCGCTCCCGCTGCTGCGCCTCCGGTCCGAAGCACGAACTTGCGACTGCCCCCACCCCGGGGGAACAAACTCCGCTTTTCGAAATGTACTCAGGACAGCGGAACGACCACGGTGATGCACTTGCCTCCCGCGGGAAGATCTGCCACGCGTACGTCGCACGCGAGCCGGCAGACGATCGGCCAGCCCCGGCCGCCGACGCGGCGGCGTCCCTGGGCATCGGTCCGCGGCACGGCCACCGGCAGGTCGTGACTGCGGTCGCACACCGACAGGCGTACGCCTGGTCCGACGACGTCGACCCGGAAGTCGGTGATGCCCCCGCCGTGCAGGATCGCGTTGGTGGTCAGTTCCGAGGCGACCAGCACGGCGTCCGACAGGGCGGCGGCGTCGCACGCCGCGTGGCCGTCGGTGCCGCAGCACTCGGTGACGACGCGTTCGACGGTCCTGCGCGCCTCGGCGGGTTTGCACGGCCGGAACCGTCGGTGCCGGTCCGCGTCGTACCGCTCGACGACGGGTTCGGTCGTGTGCCTGTCACACATCCGTGGGCTCCCTGGTCGGTGGGTCGTACCGGGTCCGGCCGGCCCCACGCGCTGTGTGCCGTGTGGCCTGGTCACTGTCGGCTCACCTCTGTCGGTGGGGCCAAACCTCCGGCCCTTCTTACGGCTCAACGGCCATCCCCGCGGCCCACGGGGGTATGCGGAAGGCATGACGGATGTTGTGGATTCGGACGAACTGCTGCGCCGCATGCACCGTGCGAGGGCCTGCGCGGTGGAACAGGAGCGGAGCTGGCGGGCGCGGAGCGAGGAACTGCGGCCGACCGACCCGGAGGGCTCCCGGGAGGCCGCGGTGCGGACGGTGGCGTACGAGGCCGTCCTGCGGGTGCTGGACGAGGTGCTGACCCCGGGCCGCAACGGGCGGTGACGGACCGCGGGGCGGATCGCCCGGGTGGTCGCCGGGAGAGCGGGTCGGCAGGGCGGCCGGCCACACCCGGCCGCCCGTACGGGCGGCCGAGCCGGTGCTACGGGTTCCGCGCGGTGGTCCGGACTCCGGGACGTTCCCACCGGACCCGAGCGGTCCGGCGCGGGAGACGGTCGGGACCGTCGCGGACAGCGGTGGAGGAGTCCGTGCCGTGCCGACGGGACGGCACGGAGGGTCGGGTCGCCGGCGGGAGCCGCAGGTGAAACGGGTCACGTGACCGGGTTCCGGTTGCATGGAACCCCGAGAGATGGTTTAACGTTCATCCATACGTGGCGACGAAGTCGACCCCGAGCGTCCTTCGTACGTCACCGCTTCACGGCCCTGGCTGGCTCCCCCCGTCCAGCCAGGGCTTTTTCACGCCCTCGCGCCTTCGACCCCGGTTCCGGCACCGAATCCGTACCGGATCCGCCGTCCCGCCGAGGTGCCCGGGAAGCCGACAGCGACTGAAATGGACATAGGGAAAGCCCCGGAACCGAAGCGTCGGCGAGGAGCCCCGTGCCATGACCAAAGCGACCAAACTGCTGACCGCCCTCCCCCAGCCCCAGCGCGGGCGGCTCACGGCACTCGCCCGGGAGGTCTCCTTCCCCGAGGACGTTCGGATCTTCGAGGCGGGCGGCAGGGCCGACCGGTTCTGGGTGGTCCGTTCCGGCGCGGTGTCCCTGACCCAGCAGGTGACGTCCCTGCAACGGGTCACGGTCGCCAGCCTCGGCGCGGGCGACCTGCTCGGCTGGTCCTGGCTGTTCCCGCCCTACGAGTGGGACTTCGGCGCCGAGGCCTTCAGCCCGGTGCGCGCCTACGAGTTCGAGGCGTCCGCGGTGCTCGACCTGTGCGAGGAGGATCCCCGGCTCGGCATCGTGCTGGTGCGCTCGGTCGCCGAGATCCTCGCGCACCGGCTGGAGACCACCAGAGGACGGCTCATGGAGCACTACGCGCTGCACGGGCGCGGGTCCCTGTGAGGCGCCCTCGGAACCGGCGACGGTGACGCGCCGGCAGCACGGCCGCCGGCCGAGGGGCCTTCACGGCGGAGAGTCCGCCGTCCGGGACAAGGCGGGCGACGGAGGCGTCGCGGACCGCTCGCGGCGCCGTCCCGGGCCGGGGAGCCGGTGACGTCGTGGATCCGCGCGGGCGCGGCGACGGCGGTGCGCCCGCTGCCGGCGGCCGGGCCGGGCAGGCTCAGGCCCCGGTGACGAGGGTGATCCCGAGAACGACCATGGTGGCGGCGACCAGTCCGTCGAGGACCCGCCAGGCCGCGGGCCGGGCCAGGAAGCGGCCGAGGTGGCGGGCGCCGAAGCCGAGCGCGGCGAACCAGCACAGGCTGGCGGCCGCGGCGCCCGCGCCGAAGGTCCAGCGCAGCGCTCCCCGGTCGGCGGCGACCGAGCCCAGCAGGAGGACGGTGTCGAGGTAGACGTGCGGGTTGAGCCAGGTGAGGGCCAGGCAGGTGAGAACGGCCCGGCGGCGCGATCCGGCCGCGTCACCGTCCGCCCGCAGCGCGCCGGCCGGCCGGAAGACGCGCCGGGCGGCCAGGGCGCCGTAACAGAGCAGGAACGCACCGCCGATCCAGCCGACCGCCGTCAGCGCGCCCGGCCGGGCCACCACCACCGCGCCGACCCCGGCGACCCCGAGGGCGATGAGCAGGGCGTCGGACAGCGCGCAGATGCCGACCACGGCGAGGACCGCGTGGCGGCGGACGCCCTGGCGCAGGACGAAGGCGTTCTGGGCACCGATGGCGACGATGAGCGAGAGACCGGTGCCGAAGCCGGCGGCCGTGGCGGTGAGGGCGTTGGACATGCCTACGGACGCTAAGCGAATGATAACCGGACGTACAGCTAAAGATTCTTACGTATCATTAGCGACCGTGATGACACCGGAGGCGACGGGATCGGCGGGGGCGTTCGCGGACTTGCCGCTCGAACAGGTGCGCACCCTGCTGGCCGTGGTGGACGAGGGCACGTTCGACGCGGCGGCCGCGGCGCTGCACGTGACGCCGTCGGCGGTCAGCCAGCGGGTGAAGGCGCTGGAGCAGCGCACCGGCCGGGTGCTGCTGCTGCGTACCAAGCCGGTGCGGGCGACGGATTCCGGCGCGGTGCTGGTACGCCTCGCCCGCCAGATGATCCGGCTGGAGCGGGACGCGTACGCCGAGTTGGGGCTGAGCGGGGCCGGAGAGCCGACGCGGGTCTCGGTGGCGGTCAACGCCGACTCCCTCGCGACCTGGTTCCTGGGCGCCCTCACCCGGGTGCCCCCGGAGCCGCGGCTCTGTTTCGAACTGCGCCGCGAGGACGAGGACCACACCGCGGCCCTGCTGCGCGAGGGCGTGGTGATGGCGGCGGTGACCTCGTCGCCCGACCCCGTCCCCGGCTGCACCGTCCAGCGCCTGGGCCGGATGCGGTACCTCCCGTGCGCCGAACCCGGTTTCGCCGCGCGGCACTTGGACGGGCCGCTGCGGCAGTCGCTCGGCGAGGCACCGGTGGTGGTCTTCGACCGGCGGGACGACTTCCAGGACGGCTTCGCGCGCCGGTTCGGCCACGACGGCGCGAGTGCCGTGCGGCACCACGTCCCGACCTCGGAGGGGTTCGCCGAGGCGGTCGCCGCGGGGCTGGGCTGGGGCATGGTGCCCGAACCGCAGGCGCGACCGCTGCTGCGTTCGGGGCGACTTGTCGCCTTCGCCCCGGATCTGCCGGTGGACGTCTCGCTGTACTGGCAGCAGTGGAGACTCGACTCCCCGGCGCTGGCCACCGTGGCCGGCGCGGTGGTGTCGGCGGCGGCCCGGGCGCTGCGGAAGTAGGCGCGCGGCACGACTGATGGCACACAGCCGGTTTCACTCCGGTACCGACAGGTCACCCGGAACGGGGTAAGGCAATCAGGGCGCGAACGAGACCGATCGCAGGTGACTTTGATGGACAACTGGCGAGAGTACGCCGCGTGCCGTACGGAGGACCCCGACCTGTTCTTCCCGATCGGCACCACCGGCCCGGCCGCTTTGCAGACCGAGCAGGCCAAGACCGTCTGCCGGGGCTGCCCGGTGCAGGAGCAGTGTCTGCGGTGGGCACTCGACACGGGGCAGACCATCGGCGTCTGGGGCGGGACGAGCGAACTGGAACGCCGTGCGCTCAAGCGGCGCGAGTCCGCGCGCAGGCGCTCCGGCTGACTTCCGCCACGGCCCGGTCGCCGCGGCGGCCGGCCGTGGGCCGACGTCGAACGCCCGGCGTCCGTCGGCCCACGACGGCGGGACCCCTGGCAGGACCGGCCTGAACGTGCGGGTGAGCGGGCGGAGGGGAGCCGCCGGCGTGACGCGTCCGCGGCTCAGGCGGTCTGCCGCGCCGCGGCCCGGCCCGCCGCCCGCCCGGAGAACAGGCAGCCGCCGAGGAACGTCCCCTCCAGCGCGTTGTAGCCGTGCACTCCGCCGCCACCGAAGCCGGCCACCTCACCGGCCGCGTACAGGCCCGCGATCGGCGTGCCGTCGGCCCCCAGGGCGCGGGAGTCCAGGTCGGTCTGGATGCCGCCGAGGGTCTTGCGGGTGAGGACGTGCAGCTTGACGCCGATCAGCGGGCCCGCCGCCGGGTCGAGGATGCGGTGCGGGGTGGCGACCCGGCCGAGCCGGTCACCGATGTAGCGGCGGGCGTTGCGGATGCCCTGGACCTGGGCGTCCTTGGCGTACGGGTTCGCCATCTGGAGGTCGCGGGCCTCGATCTGGCGCCGGATGCCGGCGGCCTCCAGGAGCGGTGCGTCGGTCAACCGGTTCATCTTCTCGACCAGTTGTTCCAGGTTCGGTGCCGTCACGAAGTCGGCGCCGTTGCGCAGGAAGGCGTCCACCGGTCCCGGCGCTCCCTTGCCGAGGACGCGTTCGCGCAGGAACCCGGCGCGGTCCTTGGCGGTGATGTCGGGGTTCTGCTCGGAGCCGGAGAGCGCGAACTCCTTCTCGACGATCTTCTGGGTCAGGATGAACCAGGAGTGGTCGTGGCCCGCCAGGTCGTCGGCCGTGCGCAGGTGCCGCAGCGTGCCGAGGGTGTCGTAGCCGGGCAGGCACGGCTCGGGCAGGCGGCGGCCGAGGGCGTCGAACCACATGGAGGACGGCCCGGGCAGGATGCGGATGCCGTGGCCGGGCCAGATGGGGTCCCAGTTGCGCAGGCCCTCGGTGTAGTGCCACATCCGGTCGCGGTTGACCAGGCGTACGCCCGCCTCGGCGCTGATGTCGAGCATCCGTCCGTCGACGTAGGCGGGAACGCCGGTGACCATCTCGGCGGGCGGTGTTCCCAGGCGCTCGGGCCAGTGGCGTCGGACGGTGTCGTGGTCCGCGCCGATGCCCCCGGAGGTGACGATCACGGCCTGGGCGGTGAGGCTGAACGCGCCGGTCTCCTCGCGGTTGGACGCGGCGCCCCGGGGCGAGGAGTCCTCGGCGAGGATCGTGCCGCGCACCCCGCGCGCGGCGCCGCCCTCGACGACCAGGTGGTCGACGCGGTGGCGGTGGTGGAAGGTGAGCAGCCCGTCGCGCGCGGCCTGCTCCGCGTACCGTACGAAGGGCTCGACGACGCCCGTGCCGGTGCCCCAGGCGATGTGGAAGCGGGGCACGGAGTTGCCGTGCCCGGCGGCCCTGAGGTCACCGCGCTCGGCCCAGCCGACGGTGGGCAGGAAGCTGATGCCGTGGCCGGCCAGCCAGGACCGCTTCTCCCCCGCCGCCCACTCGACGTACGCCCGGGCCCAGCGCACCGCCCAGGAGTCCTCGTCCTCTATCCGGTCGAAGCCCGCGCTGCCCTGCCAGTCGTTCCAGGCCAGGTCGAGGGAGTCCTTGACGCCCAGACGGCGCTGCTCCGGGGAGTCGACGAGGAAGAGGCCGCCGAAGGACCAGAAGGCCTGCCCGCCGAGGTTGGCGGCGTTCTCCTGGTCGACGAGGGCGACCCGCCGCCCCCGGCTGGTCAGTTCGTGCGCCGCGACCAGGCCCGCCAGGCCCGCTCCGACCACGATGACGTCGGCATCCATGGCGACCGTCCCTTCCTGTTTCCGTGCGTGCGATGGGGAGTTCAAGGGGATCCGTGCGCAGCGCCGAGGGCTCGCGGGGGCGCCGCCGCCCTCGGTGAGCCGCTGCCCTCGGTGAGCAGTGCGGTGAGCAGCCGTCCCAGCCAGGCGCGGGCGTGCCCGGTGTCCCGGTCCAGGAGCAGTTGGGTGGTGACTCCGTCGTACGCGGCGACCACGGCCTGTGCGGCGCCGTCGACGTCGCCCAGCACGGCCGGCAGGGCCGTGTGCCCGCGGGCCCGGGCGAGCCGGCCGGCGATCGCGCGCCTGAGCCGCGCCCGGTGTTCCAGCAGGGTGCGTGCCACGGCCGGGTCGCGGGCGGCGTGCGCCAGGAAGTCCGTCTTCACCAGGAGCCAGTCCCGGTCCAGGAGCAGCACCTCGGTGACGCGGTCCACCGCGGCGGGCACGTCCAGGTCCGGCCCGTCCTGGGCCAGGGCGTCGGACACCTGGTCCGCGATCAGGTCGGCCCGTTGGCGGTAGAGGGCGAAGAACAGCTCGTCGAGGCTGTCGAAGTTCGAGTAGAAGGCGCCCCGGCTGTACCCGGCCGCGTCGCAGACCTCCTCGATCGAGACCCGGCCGAACCCCTTGGCCGCGAACACCGTGAACGCCGCCCCCAGCAGGTCCGCGCGGGTACGCGCGCGCCTCCTGGTCACGCGCCCGGTGGTCGCCCTCGCCGCCATGTCCGGCCCCTCCTCCCGCTCGATACGCGAAGGTATCCGATACATCGGCGTATCCACAGCCCCGCGCCATATGTAGAACACATTTTCGAATGAGGGGTACGCTGGTGCCATGACCACGCACCTCCAGGGCTCGCTCTTCGACCAGGCCGACGAGGCCCGGCTCGGCCCGCTGGACGCGGTGCGCCGCACCCGCCTCGGCGCCGGGGCCTGGATCGACCTGCTTCCCGGCTGGCTGAGCGGCGCCGACGCGCTGTTCCAGCGACTGGCCGCCGAGGTCCCGTGGCGAGCGGAGCGGCGCGCCATGTACGACCAGGTGGTGGCCGTTCCCCGGCTGCTCGCGTTCTACGGCGCGGGCGACGCGCTGCCGCATCCGCTGCTCACCGAGGCGCGTGACGCGCTGTCCGCGTACTACGCCGAGGAGCTGGGCGAACCGTTCACCACCGCCGGGCTGTGCCACTACCGCGACGGCCGGGACAGCGTCGCCTGGCACGGCGACCGGACCGGGCGGGGGGCGCGCCGGGACACGATGGTCGCCATCCTCTCGGTCGGCGCGCCCCGGGACCTGCTGCTGCGCCCGGCGGGCGGAGGCGGCGACACGGTGCGCCGGCCGCTCGGCCACGGCGACCTGATCGTGATGGGCGGCTCCTGCCAGCGCACCTGGGAGCACTGCGTCCCCAAGAGCGCCCGCGCCGCCGGGCCCCGCATCAGCGTCCAGTTCCGCCCGCACGGCGTGCGCTGAGCCGTCCTGCGCCGCCCTGCCCGGAAACCCTCCACCGCCGCCCGGACCGGAAGCCCCTCCCCCAGCCGCGGCTCTCCCACCCGGGGCTCCCCCACACCGGGCGGGAAGGGAAGGGCCCGCGCCCGGCCGCCCGCGCCCGGGCGGGGCTCCGCGCAGCGGCACCCCCCGCTGCGGCCCGCTCTCCCGACGTGCTTGTCTGGTGCCGCCGGAACCGGACGAGCGGAACGCGGGACGATCATGCGGGCACGGGTACGACACGTCGGGGACGGCACCTACCTGGTGCACGGCTCCCACACCAACTGGGTGATCCTGACGGAGGGGGACGCCGTCACGCTGGTCGACACGGGCTATCCCGGCGACCGCGCGCAGCTCCTCGCCTCGCTGCGGGAGGTGGGCAGTGCGCCGGAGGCGGTCGTGGCCGTGCTGATCACCCACGCCCACAGCGACCATCTGGGCTCGGCCCAGTACCTGCGCGCCGCCCACGGCACCCCGGTCCTCCTCCACCAGGCCGAAGTTCCCCACGCCCGGGGGGACTTCCTCCACCAGGTGTCGGTCGGCACGGTGCTGCGCAACGCCTGGCGGCCGGGCGTGCTGCCGTGGTCGGTGCACGTGCTCCGTTCCGGCGGTACCGGACGGCACCCGGTGGCCTCGCCGGAGCCCTTCCCCGCCGACGGCCCCCTCGACCTGCCCGGCCGGCCCGTGCCGGTGCACACCCCCGGGCACACCGACGGGCACTGCGCCTACCACCTCCCCGGCGCCGGGGTGGTGATCTCCGGCGACGCGCTGGTGAGCGGGCACGCCACCTCCCGGATCGAGGGCCCGCAGCTGCTGCCCGGCATGTTCCACCGCGACCGGGCACGCGCCGCGGCCTCCCTCGGCGTCCTCGCGGGGCTGGACGGCGACGTCCTGCTCCCGGGACACGGCCCCCTCCACCGCGGCCCGGTGGGGGAAGCCGCCCGACAGGCCCGGGAACGGGCGTTCTAGAGTCGGGGCATGGCCTTGCAGATCAGCGCCACCAATCCGGAGCACCCCGCGCTCCTGCTCGAACTGCCCTGGCAGACGCCGCTCGAGCAGTGGTCCGAGGAGTACCTCGTCCCGCTGCCGCGCGGCATCTCGCGGCACGTCGTCCGCTACGCCCGCGCCGGGGACGAGGTGATCGCCGTCAAGGAGCTGGCCGAACGGCCCGCGCTGCGCGAGTACCAGCTGCTGCGCGACCTGGACCGGCTCGCCATCCCGGCGGTGGACGCGCTGGCCGTGGTCACCGGCCGCGTCGACAGCGCCGGCCAGGCGCTGGAACCGGTGCTGATCACCCGCCACCTCGGCGGCTCCATGCCGTACCGGTCGATGTTCGAGACGACGCTGCGTCCGGCCACCATGCACCGGCTGATGGACGCCCTGGCCGTGCTGCTGGTCCGGCTGCACCTGGCCGGCTTCGCCTGGGGCGACTGCTCGCTGTCCAACACGCTCTTCCGGCGCGACGCGGGCGCCTACGCCGCGTACCTGGTGGACGCCGAGACCGGGGAACTGCACCCCCGGCTGAGCGACGGGCAGCGCGACTACGACCTCGACCTCGCCCGGGTGAACATCAGCGGTGAACTGCTCGACCTGGAGGCCTCCGGTGCCCTGCACCCCTCCGTCGACCCGATCGACTTCGGCACGGAGATCTGCGCCCGCTACCGCCGTCTGTGGGAGGAGCTGACCCGCACCTCCGTCTACCCGGCGGGCAAGTACCACTACATCGAGCGCCGGATCCGGCGGCTCAACGACCTCGGCTTCGACGTGGCCGAGATGCAGATCGAGCACGCCTCCAACGGCGACACGGTCACCTTCGTGCCCAAGGTCGTCGATGCGGGCCACCACCAGCGCCAACTGCTGCGTCTGACGGGCCTGGACGCGGAGGAGAACCAGGCCCGGCGGCTGCTGAACGACCTGGAGAGCTGGATGGCCACCCAGGACGACTACGCCCCGGGCGACCCCCTCGGAGCCCGCCCGGAGGTCCTCGCCCACCGCTGGGTGCGCGAGGTCTTCCGGCCCACCGTGCGCGCGGTACCGGTGGAGCTGCGCGGTGCGATGGACCCGGCCGAGATCTACCACGAGCTGCTGGAGCACCGCTGGTTCCTGTCGGAGCGCGCCCAGCACGACATCGGCCTGGAGACGGCCGTCGAGGACTACATCGCCACCATCCTGCCGGGGGCCCGGGAAACTCTTCGGCCCCCGGCGCACTGAGCGGCGCGCCGGGCCGTCACGTGTGCGGAACCACCGCCACCGGGCAGTCGGCGTGGTGCAGCACGCCGTGCGCCACGGAGCCGATCCGGGCGCCGACGGCCGTACGGCGGGCACGGCGGCCGACGACCATGAGCTGGGCGCCGCCGGCCACCGACAGCAGCACCTGGCCCGCGCTGCCCATCTCGACGTGCTCGAGAACCGGAACGTCGGGGAAGCGCGCCCGCCAGGGCGCGAGCGCCTCGCCGAGTGCCTTCCGCTCGTACTGCTCCAGGCCGCCGGCCTCGTCGGCGAGCCGCATCGAGCCCGGGCTGTAGGTGAACACCGTCGGCAGGGCCCAGGCCCGCACGGCCCGCACCGTGGCGCCGCGCTCGGCGGCCGCCCGGAAGGCGAACCCGATCACGTCGGCGCTGTCCTCCGGTTCCCCCTGCTGGCCCACCACGATCTCGCGGTCGGCGGCCCCGGCCGCGGCCTCCTCCCCGGCCCGCACGAGGACGACGGGCCGGACCGTCTCGGCGATCACCTGCCGGCCGACGGAGCCGAGCAGGAATCCGACGACCGCTCCGTGGCCGCGCGACCCGAGCACGAGCGTCTCGGCGTCGGCCGCGGCGGCGAGCAGCACCGCGACGGCGTCGTCGGCCTCACGGATCTCCGTGGAGACCGTGAGGTCCGGGTGGCGCTCGGTGACGGTCCGGACCGACTCGGCCACCGAGTCCCGTACCAGGCGTTCGTGCGCGTCCCGGTCCAGCGTGCCGGCCGTGTCCTGCGACGGGAGCCGCCAGGCGTGCACGACACGCAGCGGCGCCCGGCGGCGCGCCGCTTCCCCGGCGGCCCAGGCCAGAGCGGCCAGGCTCTCCTCCGAACCGTCCACACCGGCCGTGATCGGGCGCGTCATGCGGGTCCCTCCCTGTATCGCGGTCTCGTTCATGGAGCCCAGTCTTCCCTACGCTGTCGTCATGACCTTGGAGTGGGAGCAGGTGAACGTCGACGCGGCCGATCCCGCCGCGATCGGACGCTGGTGGGCCGAGGCGCTCCGATGGGTCGTGGTGAACGACGCCCCCGACGAGTACGAGATCCGTCCGGAGCCGGACCGGCTGCCGGGGCTGCTGTTCGTCCCGGTGCCCGAGGGCAAGACCGTCAAGAACCGGCTGCACCTCGACTTCCGGCCGGTGGACCAGGAGGCCGAGGTGGCCCGGCTGCTGGAGCTGGGCGCACGCCGGGCCGACGTCGGGCAGGGCGAGCAGCCGTGGGTGGTGCTGAGCGACCCGGAGGGCAACGAGTTCTGTGTGCTGGGGCCCCGGGGCGGTCCTCCCGGCGCCTGAGCGGGCCACCGCGATCGGGCACGGGACACGGCACGGGACCGCGGCTCACCCCGCCGGTCAGCCACCGCGCGGACCAGCCGTCTCCCGGGCCGGCGGGGCGGGTACCCGTCGGCCGGGCCGTTCGGCGCCGCGGCGCCGAGCGGCAGCCGCCCGCTGCGGCGGCCCCGGTCCGGGCCGGTGTGCCGGGCCGGTGTGCCGGGCCGACGTGCCGGGCCGGTGTGCCGGGCCGACGTGCCGGGATGGGCGTCGTGCCGCAGACCTCACGCACCAGCCCGCTCGTCGGCCGCGAGGACGAACTCGCGCGTCTCCATGACGTACTGGAGCGCGCCCGTTCCGGCCAGGCATGTGCGGTGCTGATCGCCGGGGACGCCGGGGTCGGCAAGACCCGGACGCTCGACGAGGCCGCCGCGGCCGGGACGACCGTGCTCACCGGGCACTGCGTCGACCTGGGCGACGTCGGCCTGCCGTACCTGCCGTTCACCGAGATCCTCGGTGCGCTGGCGGCCGACGAGCGCTTCGCCGCCGTCCTGGCCGCCCATCCGGTGGCCGACCGGCTGCTCGGCGGGGGCCCGGACGGCGGGGACGCCGCCACGCGTTCCCGGCTGCGGCTGTTCGAGGGCGTGGCCGCCCTGCTGACCGAACTGGCGGACCCGTCACCGCTGTTGCTGGCCCTTGAGGTCCTGCACTGGACCGAGCAGTCCTCCCGACCGGAGGGGCCGTCCGACTGGATGGGCACGGTGGTCGCGGGCATCGTGCTGACCGACGCCGCCGCGCTGCGCGGGGACGCGGAGGAGGCCGTGCGGTGGATGCGGTCCACCGTCGAGGCGCTCACCGACGACGCGGGCACCCGGCCCGCCGCCACCGTCAGGCTGGCCGCCCTCGCCCTGCCCGCGGTCGCCGACGCCGTCGTCCGGCTGCGCGGGGCCGGCGACGAGACGGGGACGGGTCGCTGGACGGACACCGCGACGGAACTCGTGGAAGGGGCCCGCCGGTCAGTCCGGCGGGGGGAGGACGGCGTACCGCAGGGTCCGGAGGGACAGGCGTGGCTGGCGCGCGCCGAGGCGGAGTGGGCCCGGACCACGGGGGCCGGACCGGACCCGGCGGCCTGGCGGAAGGCGGCGGCCGGGTTCGCGTACGGCGACGTCTACGAACGCGCGCGGTGCCGGCTCCGGCTCGCCGAGGCCCTGCTGACCGCCGACCGCCGCGAGGAGGCCGCCTAGGCCGGCACCGTACGCCGGGAGGCCGACCGGCTGGGCGCCACGCTCCTGCGCGAGCGCCTGGACGACCTGACCCGCCGCGGCCGGCTCGCGGGCGGCAGGGGCGGGGCCGCCGTGCTCACCGCCCGCGAGCAGGACGCGCTGCGGCTCCTGGCCCTCGGCCTGAGCAATCGCCGGATCGGCGAGGAGCTGTTCATCAGCTCCGAGACGGCGAGCGTCCACGTCTCCAACATCCTCGCCAAGCTCGACGCCGCGAGCCGGACCGAGGCGGTGGCGGTCGCCTACCGCCGGGGTCTGATCGCTCCGGGGACGACCACGTCGGCCTGACCCCGGCCCGCCACGGGCACCCGGCCCGGGTCCGCCCCGGCCGAAGCTCCGCCCGGCTCGAGGGTCCCCGATCGGGGTGCGTCCGGGGGCCGGGCACGGGACGAGCCTCGGAGTCCGGGACGGGCTCGGGCGCCCGGTACCGTCGGCCCCGGGGGCCCGCTCCGCGCCGGGAACCCGCGGCGCGCGGCGGACGTTGAGCCGACACCGGAACCCCGGCCGGAGCGCAGACCACGACAGAGGGCGGCACGATGAGTGAGCTGGTCCCCGGGGGCAACGTCCCTCTGCCGGACGGGCCCGTGAGCGTTCGGGTGCCCGGTGGTTTCGACGTGTCGGCACTCGTCACGGACGAGGGCGGGAAGGTGGGCGGCGACGCCGATTTCGTCTTCTACAACCAGCCGGAGGCGCCCGGCGCCCGGCTGCACGGCGACAGGCTCACCGTCGATCCCGCGCGGCTGCGCCCCGGTGCCACCCGGGTGACGGTGGCGGTCAGCCCCTCGGACCCCCGGACCGCCCTGGGTGCGCTGCCCTCCCCCACGCTCCACGTCACCGACGCCCGGGGCCGGGCGGTGACCCGGTTCACCCCCGCGCGGCCCCGGCAGGAGACCGTACTGCTGCTCGCGGAGTTCTACCGGCGCGGCGAGGGCTGGAAGCTGCGCGCGCTCGGCCAGGGATACGCCGACGGACTCGCCGGTCTCGCCCGGGACTTCGGGGTGGAGGTCGTGGAGGACACCGCGGCGTCCGACGTCCGGTCGCCGGCCGCTCCCGCCGCGCCCCGGGGGCCCGCCGCCGGCCCCGACGGCTTCCTCGCCCTGGTGAACTCCGCCCGTACGGCGGCCGGTTCCCGTCCCGTCACCGCCGACGTGCGCCTGGTCTCCGCCGCGCGCGACCACGCCGCCGCGATGGCCGCCGCCGGCACCCTGAGCGTCGAGACCCGGGACGGCGTCTCCGTCCACCAGCGCGTCGTCCGCGCCGGATACACGTACCTCACCGTCGGCGAGCACCTGGTCTCCGGCCCGCGCACGCCCGCCGAGTTCGTCGCCCACTGCCTGGGCACCGAGCGCACCCGGCGCACGCTGCACGCCGCCTTCACGCACACCGGGTGGGCGTACGCCTCGGACGGCGGTTCCGGTGTCACCTTCTGGACCGTGCTGTGGGCCGTGCCGTTCACCGCGGACGGGCTGACCCGCACGACGGCCGAGGTCGTCGACCTCACCAACCGGGAGCGGGCCGCGGCGGGTCTGCCCGCGCTGGCCGTCGACCCCCGGCTCACCGCGGCCGCGCAGGCGCACAGCGCCGACATGGTGGCCCGCGACTTCTACTCCCACACCGATCCGGACGGCGGCGGGCCCTGGGACCGGGCCGCCGCCGCGGGCGCCGGGCGGCGCGCCGTCGGCGAGAACATCGCCTGCGGCCAGCGCTCCCCGGCCGAGGTCGTGGAGGGCTGGATGAACAGCCCCGGGCACCGCGCCAACATCCTCAAGGCCGCGTTCACCCACATCGGGATCGGTCTCGCCGGCGGCGGCCGGGCCGGCACGTACTGGACGCAGCTCCTCGGCGGGTGAGTCCGGTGGGTCCGGCCGGGGGGCGCGATCTTGGCGGAAGGGGTCCCTCCGGGCCAGGATGCCCGTATGAAGGGTGACCTCTTTTCCAGTGAGCACATGGTGCAGCCCGCCACGGCGCCGGGCATGACCGTCGAGAACTCCAAGTGCATCCGTTACACGGTGAACGGCGACATGCTGGCCCGGCAGGGCGCGATGGTCGCCTACCGCGGCAGTCTCCAGTTCGAGCGCAAGGGCCAGGGCGTGGGCGGCATGCTCAAACGCGCGGTCACGGGTGAGGGGCTGCCCCTGATGGCGGTGAGCGGGCAGGGCGAGGCCTGGTTCGCGCACGAGGCGCAGAGCTGCTTCATCGTGGAGGTGGAGTCCGGCGACGAGTTCACGGTCAACGGCCGCAACGTCCTGTGCTTCGACTCCTCGTTGTCGTACCGCATCGCCACCGTGAAGGGTTCGGGCATCGCCGGCGGCGGGCTGTTCAACAGCGTTTTCACCGGGCAGGGCAGGCTGGGGCTGGTGTGCGAGGGCAGCCCGCTGGTGATCCCGGTCTCGCCGCAGTACCCGGTGTACGTCGACACGGACGCGATCGTCGGCTGGTCCGCCGGGCTCGCGACCTCCCTGCACCGCTCGCAGTCCATCGGCTCGATGCTGCGCGGTGGTTCGGGCGAGGCCGTGCAGCTGGTGCTCCAGGGCGAGGGCTTCGCCGTCGTACGGCCGAGTGAGGCGACTCCGCAGAAGACGCAGCAGCACTGAGGCATCGCCTTCCGGGTCGACGACGTGCTGGGCGTCCGGGGCGGTTCGGCCCTCGCCGGCCGACCCGTGTACGGCGACCCGCGGCAGCGGAAGAGGACCTTCCCGGTGCCGTCCGCGCTCCGGGCGCCCCGTCCGGCCGCGCGACGGCCGGCCGCAGTGCCGGCATGCGGGACCGCCGGCCCCGGGACGGCCACCCTCCCGGCCGACGAGGCAGTCGGACACGCGGCGGCCCCGGCCGAGGCGCACCGGTGCCTGGGTGCGGCGGAGGCGGCGCTCGCCGAGGCGGCACCGTGGGCGGGGGCGGCCGGAGAGCTGAGGTCGTTGCGGGACTTCCTGGTGCGACGCCGGCTGTGAGGGCCGCCGGCCGCCGCGCACGCCGCTCACCGCCCGCGGTCCCTGACCGAGTTGACCTCGGGCGCCTGGCGCGAAAGGGTCGCGGGTGCGCGGATCACCGCCCGCGCCGTAAGGAGGACCGACTTGATCGGGATCACGGAGATCGAAGCCGCGGCGGAGCGGATCGCGGGGCATGTGGTCCGCACCCCTACCGTGCCCAGCCCCGGGCTGTCGGCGCTGCTCGGCGTCCCGGTCACCGCGAAACTGGAGCTGCTCCAGCGCACCGGTTCGTTCAAGGCGCGCGGCGCGACGGCGAAGCTGCTGTCGCTGACGGAGGCCGAGCGGGCCGCCGGTGTCGTCGCGGTGAGCGGCGGCAACCACGGCGTCGCGGTGGCGGTCATGGCGGCCTCCCTCGACGTGAAGGCCACGGTGGTCATGCCGAGCACGGCACCGGCCCGTTCCGTGCGGACCGCCGAGGAGGCGGGCGCG
The DNA here is from genome assembly GCF_053613315.1 of Streptomyces sp. JK94. Lineage (NCBI taxonomy): Bacteria > Bacillati > Actinomycetota > Actinomycetes > Kitasatosporales > Streptomycetaceae > Streptomyces > Streptomyces sp. JK94. The sequence continues at coordinate 44,859 of NZ_JBSICH010000019.1, forward strand.
CAGGTGCGGCTGACCGACGGGATGGACCGTGCCTTCGCGCTCGTGTCCCGGCTGCGGGAGGAGGGACTGACCCTGGTCCATCCCTTCGACGACCCCGTGGTGATCGCCGGCCAGGGCACCGTGGGACTGGAGTTCGCCGAGGACGCCGGGGAGCTGACCGACGTCCTGGTGAGCGTCGGGGGCGGCGGGCTGATCGCGGGGGTGGCCGCGGGGCTGCGGGCCCGGTGGCCGGGCGTGAGGATCTGGGGCGTGGAGACCGAGGGCGCCGAGGCGATGTCCCGGGCGCTGGCGGCGGGCGGGCCGCTTCCCGTGGCCCTGTCCTCGATCGTCACCACGCTCAGCGCCCCGGCCGTCTCCCGGCTGACGTACGACCACGTGGCGGCGCTCGTCACCGAGGTGCTGGTGGTGTCGGACCGGGAAGCCGTGGAGGGTTCGCTGGCCCTCGCCGAGCACGGGAAGGTGTGGACCGAGCCGGCCGCCGGCTGTCTGCTGCCCGCGGCCCGGCGCGTGGTGGAGCGGGTCGGCGACGGCGCCCGGATCGGTCTGGTGGTCTGCGGCGGCAACGCCACGACCGCCGACATGACGGCCTGGGCGGACCGCTTCGGGCTGCGCTGAACCTGGCCGCCGCGCGGCATCCGTGCTTCGGGGGGGGCATCCCCGGGTGGGCCCCGGATGCACCAAGCCGCGCACTCCGCCGGCCACCCCGTTCCGGACGGATGCGCGGGGGTGCCCGGACCGGACCCGGTGCCCGCCCGCACGGTCGCCTTTCCCCGCGCACGGCCGTCCCGGTGTCCGCGGGGTTTGAGGAACGGTCAGAAACGCATCCCGGTTTCCGCCTGCTGTGAACGCGCCCCCGCCCGCCCGCCGTACCTGTGGGCAAGCCGAGAGCCGGCGGTGCGAGCGAGGGAAGGCCATGGGCAGGGCGCACGTCTCCCCACACGGATCACGACGCTGAAAGGGCCCGTGCGCGCTCGGACGCGTTCCGCCCGTCCTCCGCATCCACCCCGTTTTCGCTCCGCCCGGGCGGGGACTCGCACCGTATGGTGCAAATCGGATACACGATGATGACCGAGCAGGCCGGCCCCCGTGAACTCGTCGGCCATCTGGTGCAGGCCGAGGAGGCGGGGTTCGACTTCTCGGTGACCTCGGACCACTACTTCCCGTGGCTGCGTTCGCAGGGTCACTCGCCCTACGCGTGGGCCGTGCTGGGCGCAGCCGCCCAGGCGACCTCCCGCATCCCGCTGATGACCTACGTGACGTGTCCGACGTTCCGCTACCACCCCGCGGTGGTGGCGCAGAAGGCGGCGACGCTGCAGCTGCTCTCCGAGGGCCGGTTCCGGCTGGGGCTCGGCTCGGGCGAGAACCTCAACGAGCACGTCGTGGGTGGCGGCTGGCCGTCCGTCGACGTGCGGCACGAGATGCTCAAGGAGGCCGTGGAGATCATCCGGGCGCTGTTCGAGGGCGGCCACGTGAACCATCGCGGCACGCACTTCGACGTGGAGTCGGCCCGGCTGTGGGACCTGCCGGAGAGCGCGCCGCCCCTCGGCATCGCCGTCTCCGGGGAGCGTTCCTGCGCGCTCGCGGGCGAGTACGCCGACCTGGTCATCGCCACCGAGCCCAAGCCGGGACTGCTGGAGGCCTTCGACCGGCACGGCGGCACGGGCAAGCCGCGCGTCGGCCAGCTCCCGGTGTCCTACGACCCCGACCGGGGCACGGCGATCAAGCGCGCCCACGCGCAGTTCCGCTGGTTCGGCAACGGCTGGAAGGTCAACTCCGAGCTGCCGCACCCGGACTCCTTCGAGGCGGCCACCCAGTTCGTCACCCCCGACGACGTCGCCGAGTCGATCCCCTGCGGCGACGACCCGGACGCCTTCGTGGAGGCCGTACGCCCGTACGCCGAGGCCGGTTTCACGGAGGTCGCCCTGGTGCAGATCGGCGGTGAGACGCAACCCGCCTTCCTCGACTGGTCGCACAAGACCCTGCTGCCCGCGCTGCGCGAGGCGCTGGGCTCGTCCTGAGGACTCACCGCGGCCGGGACGAATCACCCGTCTGCCTGAGCATCTTGCGGGTGTACGGGGTACTAGAGGGCTCTACGTCCGTCCTCCGGAGGCCCCCCTCGTGAATTCCCTCGTGCACAAAACCCTGGTCGTGCAGCTTCAGGCGGGCGACGCCGATCGCTTCCCCGTGCTCGCCCACCTCGGCTACGACGCCGCGGACCCGTTCGCGCTGACCGTGGTGTTCAGTCACGACGGGCGGGTGCTCGCCCGCTGGACGCTGGACCGGGAGATGGTGCTCGACGGGCTCACCCGCCCGGTCGGTGTGGGCGACGTGCGGCTGCGGCCCGAGTCGCGGGGCATGTGGGACGAGCTGCGGATCGAGCTGCTCGGCGACGCCCGGCCCGACGGGGGCCGCCACCGCGCCGTGGTGTTCGTGTGGGCGGCGGCCGTCGAGGCCTTCCTGCGCGAGACCCACGCCGTGGTCGGGCCGGGCGAGGAGCAGGTGCGCGTCGACGACTTCCTCGCGGAGATCATGGCGGAGGGCTGAGCCGCCTCAGCGGGTCGTGTGCCGGTACCGGGTCCACAGCGGGATCCCGAACCAGCACAGCAGGTACCAGAACACCACCCCGGCGACGAGGTAGGGCACGAAACCGTCGTGGGTCGCGACACGCAGGATCAGCAGGAGCGAGGCGGTCGTCGTGGCGAGCAGCAGGACCAGGCCGAGCAGGGTCAGCCGGGAGGCCCAGCGCACGGCCTGGGGCTTCACGCGCCGTCCGGAGACGATGCGGTGCAGGGACACCGGACCGATCAGGGCGCCGGTGGTCACGGCTCCGAGGACCACCGTCACCAGGTAGATCGTCTGGTCGGTGTCCGAGAGGTCGTCGTACTTCGGGGTGAACACGACGGTCAGCAGGAAGCCGAACAGGATCTGTACGCCCATCTGCGCGACGCGGACCTCCTGGATCAGCTCGGTCCACATGCGGTCCGCCCGCTCCTCCTCGGTCTCGTTGCGCCCTCTGCGCCGAGCCGGGTTCCCCGTCGCGTCCTGGTCCGTCACGTTTCCTCCCGGTCGCCGCGGCCTGTGTTCCCTTCCCTCTTCCCGGGTTCCTCTGCCTCAGGCGCCGGTAGGGGGGGCACCGGCGCCCGGTTTGAGTGATCGGCGTGCGGTTACACGGGCCGGGACCGACGCGCATGCAGGGGAAGGGTGCAGAATGTCCGACACACAGCTCACGGTGACGCTCAGCGGTGGTGGCATCGACGACGCGCGGGCGATCGTCCGCGCACTGGAAGGGGTCTTCGGCGCACCCGACAGCCTCCCGGCCGACGAGCAGGCGACGGTGCGCACCGCGACCTTCGACTCCTCCACCGAGCCGCAGGCGTCCACGGCGTCCCGGGAGGCGGGCGCGTCCCTGTCCGCGCCGGTGACGGTCACCGTTCAGGGCACGCCCCAGGCCGTGGAGGCGGCGAGCGAGACACTGTCCCACGCCTTCACGACGAGGAACGAAGGCGCCGCCTCCGGCGACCAGGAGCGGGAACGGGAACTGCTCCTGGTGCCGTGAGACTGAGGCCCACCGCCTACCAGCGGCCCTCGACCTGGTCCTTGAGACGTCGGTCGTAGAGGTCGCGGATCGCCGTGAGCGTGTCCTCGGACAGCGCCGGCATCCGGGCGGCCTCCGTGTTGGCGCGGGCCTGTTCGGGTGAACGCGCGCCCGGGATCACGGTGGTCACGCCGGGCTGCTGGATGATCCAGCGCAGAGCCAGCTGGGCCGGGGTGCAGCCCTCGGGGGCGAGCGCGGCGAACTCCGCGGCGGCCTCCACACCGGTGGCGAAGTCGACGCCGGAGAAGGTCTCGCCCTGGTCGAAGGCCTCGCCGTGCCGGTTGTAGGTGCGGTGGTCGTTCGCGGCGAAGACCGTGTCCCTGGTGTACTTGCCGGACAGCAGGCCGGAGGCCAGCGGCACCCGGGCGATGATGCCGACGCCCGCACGGCGGGCCGCCGGCAGGACCTCGCGCAGGGGCTTCATGCGGAACGGGTTGAGGATGATCTGCACGCTCGCCACGTTCGGCCGGGCGATCGCGGTCAGCGCCTCCGCGCAGGTCTCCACGCTGACGCCGTACGCGGCGATGCGCTCCTCCTCGACCAGCGTGTCCAGGGCGTCGAACACCTCGTCGCTGGAGTAGACGGGGGTGGGCGGGCAGTGCAGCTGCACCAGGTCCACGACGTCCACGCCGAGGTTGCGGCGGGAGCGGTCGTTCCACTCGCGGAAGTTGTCGAGGACGTAGTTCTGCGGGATCTGCTCGACCCGGCGGCCCATCTTGGTGGCGATCAGCACGTGCAGGTCGGGCCTGCCGCGCAGGAAGCCGGCGATGGTCTGCTCGCTGCGCCCGTCGCCGTAGACGTCCGCCGTGTCGAAGAACGTCACCCCCGACTCGGCCGCTCCCTCCAGCACCGCGAAAGCCTGCTTGTCGTTGACGTCTCCCCAGTCGGCACCCAGTTGCCAGGTGCCGAGGCCGACCACCGAGGCGTGCTGATCCGACCTGTCGAATGTGCGCTCGTCCATGCCGACAGTCTGTCATCCGCAGCGCTCCCGCACCGCGCCGGGACCGGCCGTCGCAGGCCCCTGGTCACACGCGGTGGGTCTTCCGCGCCTGGACCGTCCGCGCGACCCTGGGTCCCAGCCAGCGCTTGAGCCGGCGCAGTGCCTCCAGTCGTCCGGCCGCCCGGTCGAGCCGGTGGTAGAGCCGGGGCGGGAAGTAGGGCAGCAGGGGCGAGTGGCGCTGGCCGAGCAGGGCGAACATGTGCTCCGGGGGGAGGCGGATGTAGCGGGGCAGGTTCTCGTACCACTGGGCACTGTGGCGGGCCGCGCTCTGCACCGCCAGCAGGGCCTCCCTGCGTTCCCGCTCGTAGTGGGCGAGGGCGTCCGGCAGGGTCGCCCGGTCGCGCAGCGCGGCGGACAGGGCCATGGCGTCCTCCAGGGCGAGCGTGGTGCCGGCGCCGATCGAGTAGTGCGTGGTGTGGGCGGCGTCGCCGAGCAGGACGAGGTTGCCCCGGTGCCAGGTGTGGTTGGTGAGGGTACGGAAGGTCAGCCACGAGCCGCTGGCGCCCGCCGCGGACCGGCCGGTGAGCGGATGGCCGTCGAGGACGTCGGCGAAGAGCTTCTCCAGTACGGTCAGCCCTTCCGCCTCGTCGGCCCGGTCCAGGCCCAGGCCGGTCCAGGTCTCGGGCGCGCACTCGACCACGCAGGTGCTGCCCTCGGGGCCGAAACCGTAGCCGTACGCCCAGATCCAGCCGTGCTCCGTCTCGGTGAAGGCGAAGGTGAAGGCGTCGAAGACCTTGGTGGTGCCGAGCCAGACGTAGTGGTTGCGCCCGGCCCGGACCTCGGTGCCGAAGTGACCGGCGTGCCGGGTGCGCAGGGCGCTGCCGACGCCGTCGGCGGCCACGACGAGGTCGGCGCGGGGCGGGTCCTCGGCGGCGGTCTCGTGGTCGAACTCGACGCGTACGCCGAGGGACCGGGCGCGGGCGGCGAGGATCTCCAGCAGACGGTGGCGGCCGATGCCGAAGCCCTCGTCGCCCCGGTGCCGGACGGTCCGGCCGTCCACGTAGGCGACGCCGTCCCGCCAGCGCACGGAGTGCTCCTCGACGGCGCGCGCGGACTCGGGGTCGTGTGCGTGGAGCCGGTCGAGCAGTCCGCGCCAGTAGGTCACGCCCCAGCCGTAGGTGGATCCTTCCGGGCTGCGTTCGTACACGGTGATGTCGTGGGAGGGGTCCTGCCGCTTCAGCAGGATCGACAGATACAGGCCGGCGGGTCCGCCACCGACACATGCGACCTTCACATACACCCCTGAAATGCCCTCAAAACGGTCATTTGGCATCACAGATTAACAGGAAGACACATCGGCGGAGGCAACTGTGCGTCGGACCACGGTGATTCACCGCGTACGCCCCGGGTACCCGCGCCGACCCCACCCGACGAACCGAAGGAGGAGGCACAGCGTGTCGCAGGTCGAGCAGTCCATCCAGGTCGACGTCCCGGTCCACACCGCCTACAACCAGTGGACGCAGTTCGAGTCGTTCCCCGAGTTCATGAGCGGCGTGGAGCGCATCGAACAGCGCACCGACACCCTCACCCACTGGGTGACGAGCGTGGACGGCGTGCGCCGGGAGTTCGACGCCGAGATCACGGAGCAGGTCCCGGACGAGCGGGTCGCGTGGACCACGGTGTCCGGCGAGGCCCGGCAGGCCGGCGTCGTCACCTTCCACCGCCTGGACGAACGGCACACCAAGGTGATGCTGCAGATGGAGTTCCAGCCGGAGGGCGTCGCCGAGAAGGCCGGGGACCGGCTCGGGATCGTCCAGCGGCAGAGCAAGGGCGACCTGGAGCGGTTCAAGCGTTTCATCGAGGAGCGCGGCCGGGAGACCGGCGGCTGGCGGGGCACCGTGGCGTGACCGGTCGTCCCGCGTGGGCCGCCCGGCTCTATCCGGCCGCCGCCGTGCGGCACTCCGGGTGGCCCCAGCCCTGGTCGTTCTTGGCGATGGGCTCGCCGGCCGCGTAGGAACGGCCGCACAGGCACCGCCCGGGGAACTTGGCCTTGATGGTCCGCGCGGAGCCCCCGGCTTTCCTGCGGGCCGTGCCCGCCCCCCGGCGCGGTGCCTTCTTCGCCGCCGGGGCGTCCGGCGAGGGCGGCGGCTCCGGGGAGCCGATGCCGCTGCCCGCCCGCTCCTGGACGACGGCCGCCCGGCTGGCGGCACGGTCGGCGAAGTCGTTGAGCCGGTCGCCGTCGACCTGGTGGGCGGGGACGTAGCGGAACTCGACCGAGCGGCCGTCCAGCAGCTCGTCGATGCGCACCACCAGGTCCCGGTTGGCGACCGGCTTGCCGGCGGCCGTCTTCCAGCCGTTGCGCTTCCAGCCGGGCAGCCAGGTGGTGACGGCCTTCATCGCGTACTGCGAGTCCATGCGGACCTCGAGCGGTACGTCCGGTTCGGTCGACGCCAGCAGGCGCTCCAGCGCCGTGAGTTCGGCGACGTTGTTGGTGGCCCGGCCGAGCGGGCCGGCCTCCCAGCGGACCGGACTCTCCGCCGCGTCCGCGACCACCCAGGCCCAGCCGGCCGGACCCGGGTTCCCCTTCGAAGCCCCGTCGCACGCGGCCACCACACGTTCACGCATGCGCCCGATCATGCCACGGCACGCCGGGACGCCCGGACGGGGACCAGGACACGGCCATGATGCCCGGCACCTCCCCCGGACGAGGGAGCGGTGAGGAGGGCGGGACGCCCCGTCCCCTCACGCCGGCCACCCCCTTCCGGCCCCGCGCGCCGACGGCCGGTTCACTCCCCGGCGTACGCCTTCTCCAGCGCGGCGATGTCGAGCTTGCGCATCGACATCATGGCCTGGTTGGCGCGCGCCACCTTCGCGGTGTCCGGGTCGCGGAACATCTGCTCGAGCCGGACCGGCACCACCTGCCAGGACAGGCCGAACCGGTCCTTGAGCCAGCCGCAGGGGCCCTCCTCGCCGCCGCCCTCGGTGAGTGCGGCCCAGTAGTGGTCGACCTCCTCCTGGCTCTCGCAGGGGATCTGGAAGGAGACCGCCTCGTTGAACGTGAACTCCGGGCCGCCGTTGAGGGCGACGAACTTCTGGCCGTTGGCCGTGAAGTCGACGGTGAGCACGGTGCCGGCGGGCTTGTGCGCTCCCTCGGGACAGCGGGTGACGGCGCCGATGCCGGAGTTCTCGAAGAGGGAGACGTAGAACCGGGCGGCCTCCTCCGCCCGGCCGTCGAACCAGAGACACGTGGTGAATCCGTCGGTGCCCATGAGTACCTCCTGGATGTGGAATCCGGTCACCACTGTCGACCGTCACGGGCCCGGGAACTCATCGGTCGGACCGACCGCCGGTACGGACGGCACGGCAGATCCGCCCGTGGCGGATCTGCCACGGGCAGACGAACGGCCGCACACGGCCGTGGCGGGCCAAGAGTGGAAGAAGCGCGGCACCCCGCCGCGTACGGCTCACTCGACAAGGAGCGCCGATGTCTCCACTCATCACCGGCTCGGCCCCGGCCGCCCCGCCCCGGGCGGAGGAGGGCGACACCCCCGCCACCCGCTTCGACGACCAGCTGGCCGCGCAGCTGCTCACGCAGCGGATCGTGCTGCTGGGGACCCAGGTCGACGAGGTCTCCGCGAACCGGGTCTGCGCCCAGCTGCTGATCCTGTCCGCGCAGGACCCGCGCACCGACATCAGCCTGTACGTCAACAGCCCCGGCGGCTCCGTGCACGCGGGGCTCGCCATCTACGACACGATGCGGCTGATCCCGAACGACGTCGCGACGCTCGCCATGGGGTTCGCCGCCAGCATGGGGCAGTTCCTGGTGAGCGTCGGCGCTGCGGGCAAGCGCCACGCCCTGCCCCACGCGCGGATCATGATGCACCAGCCGTCGGCGGGCATCGGCGGCACCACCGCCGACATCGAGATCCAGGCCGACAACCTGGAGTTCACCAAGCGCACCATCGAGCGGATCACCGCCGAGCACACGGGCCAGAGCCCGGAGACCATCTCCCGCGACGGTGACCGTGACCGCTGGTTCACGGCCGAGCAGGCCGTCGAATACGGCCTGGTGGACCAGGTCGTCCGCTCCCTCGCGGACGTGCGCCCGGTTGCCACCAGGCGACGGATGGGGCTGTGACGTGGGGAGCTACACGATTCCGAACGTCGTCGAGCGGACCCCGCACGGCGAGCGCTCCTACGACGTGTTCAGCCGGCTGCTGTCGGAACGGATCATCTTCCTGGGCACCAAGATCGACGACGGTGTGGCCAACGTCGTGATCGCACAACTCCTCCACCTGGAGTCGTCGGCCCCGGAGAGCGAGATCGCCGTCTACATCAACTCCCCCGGCGGCTCGTTCACGTCACTGATGGCGATCTACGACACGATGACGTTCGTGCAGGCGCCGATCTCCACGTTCTGTGTCGGACAGGCGGCCTCCACGGCGGCCGTGCTGCTGGCCGGCGGCGATCCGGGACGGCGGTTCGTGCTGGAACACGCGCGGGTGCTGCTCGGGCAGCCGGCGGCCGGCGGCAGCCGCGGCACGGTCTCCGACCTGGCTCTCCAGGCCAAGGAGATGGTGCGGATCCGCGCCCAGGTCGAGCAGGTGCTGGCCCGGCACACGCGGCACGACGTGGCGACGCTGCGCGCGGACATGGACCGCGACAAGGTGTTCACCGCTCAGGAGGCCGTGGCCTACGGGCTCGCCGACGAGGTGCTCGACCGACGCCTGCCACGGGTGTGACCCGGGCCGGCGCCCCGCCGTCCGCGGGACGCCGGCCCGTGGGCCGGTGAGCCGGTGAGCCGGTGAGCCGGTGAGCCGGTGAGCCGGTGAGCCGGTGGGCCGGTGGGCCGGTGGGCCCGTACGGGTGGTCAGGCGGCCAGGCACATCCCGTCCCGCCGCATGGCGGACGTGCCGCGTGCCCGGCCCGTACCGGCGTGCCGCGAGGTGAGGCGGACCAGCTCTTCCCGGGCCCGCCCCAGCAGATCCCCCAGCCCCAGCCCGAGGGCGCCCGCCGCGGCGGCCAGCACCTCGGACGACGCCTCCTTGCGCCCGCGCTCCACCTCCGACAGGTACGGCACGGAGATGCGGGCGTCCTCCGCCACCTCCTTCAGGGTGCGCTCCTGGGAGAGACGTTCACGGCGCAGCACGTCGCCGACCAGATCGCGCCACAAGGGCTCTCTGGCGGCGGGCGGCCTCGGCTCCGCGGGGACCGGCGAAGCGCCGGAGCGTCCTTCCGGGCGCGCGGTCCGCGGGCGCAGGGCGATGACACGGACTTCGTTCGGCAGATAACTGGTCACCTCCCCAGCCTAGGAGCCGGGCCGGGCGGCGGAAGGGGCCCGTGTTGCGCCCAGAGGGAAATCACCGGGTGCCGTAAGGCGCCGTCGGGACTACGCTGAGGAGCGACAGCTCACGCCGCGACGCCGTGGCACCGATTTTCCGCCACCCGTAAAACACGGGGGCATGTGCCGCCGCGCCCCGGGTACCCGCAAGCGGGAAGAACCTAGGGAGAGACGTCGAACCGTGACTTTCGTGGGAGAGGTAATGGAGACCGCCGTGATCCGGCCGGAAGCGCAGGTCGTCGTCGAGGGGACCACCGGGAGCAGGACGGGTGACGGATCACTGCCGGGTGTCGTGGACCCCCGCACGGTGGCGCCGCGCGACGCACGGCAGCTGTCCCGCCAGTTCTTCCAGCGTCTGACGGAACTCGAAGAGGGCACGCACGAGTACCAGTACGCGCGCAACACGCTGATCGAGATGAACATGTCGCTCGTGCGGTTCGCCGCCGGCCGCTTCCGCGGTCGCGGGGACGACATGGACGACATCGTCCAGACCGGCATGATCGGCCTGATCAAGGCCATCGACCGTTTCGAACTGTCGCGCGAGGTCGAGTTCACCTCCTTCGCGCTGCCCTACATCGTCGGCGAGATCAAGCGCTTCTTCCGCGACACCACCTGGGCGGTGCACGTACCGCGCCGGCTCCAGGAACTGCGGGTGGAGCTGGCCAAGGCCCGCGAGGAGCTCTCCTCCCGGCTGGACCGCGAGCCCACGGTCGCCGAGCTCGCCACGCTGATGAACATCAGCGAGAGCGAGGTCGTCGAGGGCCAGATCGCGTCCAACGGCTACAACTCCTCCTCGCTGGACGCCGCCCTGACCGGCGAGGGGGCCGAGAGCGGCGAGTCGGTGCTGGCCGACTTCATCGGCGTGGAGGAGGACGGGCTGCGCCTCGTCGAGGACTTCCACTCGCTCGCCCCGCTGATGGCCGAGCTCAGTGAGCGCGACCGGCAGATCATCCACATGCGGTTCGTGGAGGAGGCCACGCAGGCGGAGATCGGCGAGCGGCTGGGCTGCTCCCAGATGCACGTGTCCCGGCTGATCAAGCGGATCATCACCCGGCTGCGCGAGGGCATGCTCGGCGAGCTGGGCTGCGCCTGACGGCGGGGAACGACGAGGACGACGGGTGTCGCCCCACGGTCAGCGGTGGGGCGGCACATGCACGTCTCCACGTCTCGGTGAGTCCTCAGGCCTCGGTGATCGGTGGTGAGGGAGGTCCTCAGGCCTCGGTGAGGGGGATCGCCGCACACACGCGTTTGCCGACCGGCACGCGTTCGACGACGACCGACTCCGCCAGGGCGTGGACGATCTCCAGCCCGTGCCGGCCGACCCGTTCGGGGTCGCGCGGGTAACGCTCGGGCACCGCGCCGCTGCTGTCGTAGACGGTCACCGTCACGGTGGCGTCCGTGCCCTCGAGCTCCAGGACGTACGGCCCCTTGCTGTGGCGGTCCGCGTTGGTGATCAGCTCGCTCACCACCAGCAGGACCGCGCCGTCGGCGCGGGGCCCGATCTCGGCGCACCACTCGGTCCTCAGCTGCTCGAGGAAGTCCGAGGCGAAGGAACGTGCCTGCGCGATGCATCCCGGCTCGCCGGAGTAGTGTGCCGCCCGCCTCAGCGGGTCAACGGGTACGTCGAAACCGATCGGTATCACTGCCCCGTCCAGGTAGTCGGTCATGCGTTTCTCTCTCGGAAGCCGGACTGGCCGGACGCTGCTGCACCCGTCCTCGTACCCCGAGCCCGGCCTGGCAGTCCCCGTGGCATCGCAATGCGGGCATCGTCACAGTGCCGCGGGGAACCCGGAGGTGCGGGAAGGGTGTGCGATGAACGAACTGATGACCGCACGAAGCCTCACCACCCGGCCGGTGGTCACCCTCGGCGGCGACGCCGTCGCCCATGTGAAGGACACCGTATGCGACGCCGCCGCGAGCCGGATCACCGGTTTCACCTTGACCGGGCGCGGCCTGCTGTCCGGCCCTCTCAAAGAGGGTCTGCCCTGGTCCGCCGTGTACGCGCTGGGCCACGACGCGGTGATGGTCCGCGACCGGCGGGCGCTGGTGGGCGCCGCCGCCGTACTGGCGCACCGGCAGACCCTGCGGGCCCGTGTGGTGGGGGCGCCGGTGACGACGGAGACGGGCGCCGAGGTCGGCACCGTGCTCGACGTCGTGGTGGAGGGCGGTACCGGCGGGCGGGTCGTGGGTTTCCGGGTGGCGGCGAGCAGGGGGTTCGCGCCGGGCCCGACACGGCACCGGCGCCGGCTGTACGTGCCGCGCGGGGAGACGCTCGCGGTGACCGGCCGGTCCCTCGTCCTGCCCGAGGACGCGGTCCGGCACGTCGCCGACGATCTGCCGGGCCTCACCGCCGTGGTCGGCGGCGCACCCGGCCGGCGGACGGGCTCGCTGCCGTGATGCTGTTCACCGAGGTGCGGGGGTTGCCTGTGCTGCCGCAGGCCGCGGCCGGACCGCTCGGTACCGTGGCGTCCCTGACCGTGGACGTCGCGACCGGCAGGGTGAGCCATGTCCGGCTCCGCCGCCGCTTCCGCTTCCGCTTCCGCTTCCGCAAGGAGACCGTGCTGTCGTGGGAAGCGGTGCAGGCCGTGGGGCCGGGTGCCGTGCGGCTCCGTTCCGCCGGCGCTTTGGATCAGGTCCCGCCGGGGCACGACATGCTGGGACGCCAGGTCCTGACCGACGCGGGCGCCGGGCACGGGACGGTGCTCGACGTCGCGTTCGTTCCGGAGACGGGCCGGATTCTCGCGGTCTTCACCACCCGGGGCGAGGTGGTGGCCGGCCGCCTGCTGGGGCTGGGCGACCACGCCCTCGTCGTCCGGGCGGACTGAACCGGCCGGGGCCGGGCCGGAGGCGCGGGGCACGACGGGACGGGGCACGGCGGACGGAGCGGGCCAGCGGGCCGGGGCGGCGGGCAACCGGTCGTCCGGTCGTCGTGCGGGCCGGCTCCGCCACGGGCCGGCCGCCCGTACGCCCGCGCCCGCCTGTCCGTCCCGTCCGGGCCGGCCGTACACGCCCCGGCTCCGTTCCGGGCGCCGGTCCGGCGCGCGGACGGCCCCGTCGGCGGGCGGGACCGGCGGTCGCTGCATAGCGTGGCGGGGTGAGTGCGCGAACCCCCTCCGGCCCCTCCGGTACGGCAGTCGCCCGGCACGGCTGGCTCCAGGCTCTGGGAACGGTGCTGGCCGGGCTGTTCGCCATGGGAGCCGTGGCCGCGCTCGGGCTGTGGGCGGCCGGTGCCGCGGACCTGCCCGACAACGCCTTCCCCCGCGTCGTCGCGGCGGCCGTCGTCACCTCCGTGGGCGGGGCGCTGGAGCTGTCCGGCGACGCCGGAGGGTTCGCGGCCACCGACGCCGGACTGACCGTGCTGCCCCTGTCCGTCACGCTGACCGGCGCACTGGTCGTCGCCCAGGGCTTTCTGCGGCCACTGCGCCACCGGGCCGTGGCCGGCGCCGCCGAACTGTCCGGCTGGGCCGGCCGGATCGCCGTCCTGTGGCTGCTCGCCCTGCTCGGGCTGGCCTTCGCCGCGCGGCAGACCTTCGAGGTGTCCTTCGGTGAAGGCCTGCTGGACGACCTCGGCGACCTGTTCGGGGTCACTCCGGGGGTGGGCTTCACGACGGACGTGCCGCTGACCGTCCTCTTCGGGCTGCTGTGGCTGGCGGGTGTGCTCCTGCTGGCCCTGTTGGTCTCGCACGGGGCGCCGCTGCCCGGACGACTGCTGCGCCGGCAGGCGTCGGTGCGGCCGGCGGCGTACGCGATGGCCGTGCTGCTGCTGGCGTGCGTCGGCGTCGGTGCCGTGGTCGGCCTGGTCGTCGCGGCGACGCGGGACCACCCGGCCGACACCTTCGCCGCACTGCTGCTCGGCCTGCCGAACCTGGCGTGGCTCGCGCTCACGGTCGGCATGGGCGCCACCTGGGACGGGCGGGTGGAGGGGCCGTTCGGGCTGCCGATGCCGCACGTGCTCGACGAGGTGCTGCGCACGCCGCAGGCGTCGGCCCTGAACCTGGGCACGCTCACCGAGCGCGACGGGCGGTGGTGGTGGCTCCTGGTCGCCGCGGCGGCCCTGCTCCTGACGGCCGGGGTCGTGCTCGCGTCCCGTTCGCCGGCCCGGATGCCGGCCTGGCTGCACGCCGTGCACATGGCCGTGGCGCTGGCGCTCACGGTCCTCGTGATCGGCCTCCTCGGCCGGATCTCCGCGCACTACGGCCTGTCGGTGCTCGGCATCGGCGACCTGGCCGACGGGCTGTCGGGGGAGCTGTTCCTGCGGCCTCGGCTGTGGAGCGCGGTCGGTCTCGCCCTGCTGTGGGGGCTGGTCACCGGCTTCCTCGGCGCGTTGCTCGTACGGTGGGCGGGCCAGCGGGGCGGCCGGGGCGGGGCGAGGTCCTAGGGTGCCGCCGAAGACGGCTCCGGCCCGGCTCAGGCCACGGGGACGACCAGGGGCGGAGAGGCCCGCTGCATGCGCAGCGCGTCCACGGACTCGGCCATGAGCTCGTACTCGGTGGTGTCGTCGCTGGTGGCGATGCGCACCAGGTGCCCTGCTGCCAACTCGTCGGCGACCAGCTCCTGCTGGTCGTCGTCGGCGCACCATGTGCGCAGTACGCGCGAAACGTCGGGTGCGTCGTCGGCGACCGGAGTCAGGGCGCCGCGCGGTAAGTGGGGGGTGTCGGGCTGCGGATCCAGCCGCTCGGCGATCCAGGAGGCACGGTCCCGCAGCCACCACAGGGCGAGGGCGAGGGTGGGGGCACGGTAGGTCCCCAGGGGGACGCCGATGCGCCGGCCGCCACAGACGCCGTAGGCGGTGACATGGCACAGGAACTCGTCGTGCACTGCTCCCCTCCCCCGTCGCCCGGCCCGCCGGCCGGGCCGGCGGCCGCGTGACTCGTGTGCGGTGTGTGAGGACGCTGTCGCATGGTGTGAGACGCCCTAGAGGTGAGTATGTTCACTGCTGAACCACTGTCACCATGAATTTCCGGCCAGTCTCCTGGCATATTCACGGCCGTTGATGGCCGAAACGCTGCGGCGAGTGTCCCCGGCTCCTCGTGCCCGGCGGCCACGGCCCTCATCGCCCCGGGGGAGCCCGGCGCGACCTGTGGGGTGATCGACGGCGGCGACGGACCGGGGCGGGGTGGTCCCCTCGGGTCGCCGAGACCGGCATCCGGGCCCTGACCAGGGCGCACCGTCCCGAGGGAGGTCGATCGCCCGGTCCGCGTCCACCCGCCGCCACGAAAACGCCGGCCTCCGCTGCTCCGAGGCCCGGGACGCCGGGCCGGCACCCCGGCCAAGGCGGTCGCCGCGGCCTGGACCAACGACAGCGACTGCGCCGGTCCCCTGCCCGACGTGCGCGGGCACGAGCAGATCGCGGCCCGCCGTGATCACGGCGGCGCACGAGCGATTCCCCGGGGTCGCCCTGCGGCTGCCGGGCGCCGTGGACGGGCACCACGACACGGCACGCTTCTCCTGGGAGCCGGCGAGCGGGGCCGACGGCTCGGCGCCCGTGGCCGGGTCCGAGGCGGTCGCACCGGACGGCGACGGGCGCATCCGCACCGTGTGCGGCTCCCCCGACCGGGCGCCCGCGGGGGGCGGGACCGGCCCCGCGAAAGGGAGCGCCACGGTCACGGTCCGGCCGCCGGAGCGGCTCGGAGCGTGAGCGTGGCGGAACGGGCGCTACCGCGTGACGACCCGGTCGATCCGGGCCAGCTCCTCGGCGTCGAAGGCGAGGTTGCCGATGGCCGACACGCTGTCCTCCAGCTGCCGCGGGCTGCTCGCGCCGACCAGGGCCGAGGTCACCCGGCCTTCGCGCAGGACCCAGGCCAGGGCCATCTGGGCGAGCGACTGGCCCCGGGACTTCGCGATCCCGTCCAGCTCGCGCAGCTTGCCGACCAGCTCCTCGGTGAGCGCGTCGGAGTTCAGGAAGGGGCTGTCGCTCGCCGCGCGCGAGTCCTCCGGGATGCCGTCGAGGTAGCGGCCGGTCAGCATGCCCTGCTCCAGCGGGGAGTAGGCGATGGAGCCGACCCGCAGCTCGTCGAGGGCGTCGAGGAGACCGCTCGTCTCGGGGCGCCGGTCGAGCATGGAGTAGCGCGGCTGGTGGATGAGCAGCGGGGTGCCCAGCTCGGCGAGAATGCGGGCGGCCTCGCGGGTCTGCTCCGGCGAGTAGTTGGAGACGCCGACGTACAGGGCCTTGCCCTGCTGCACCGCCGTGTGCAGGGCGCCCATCGTCTCCTCCAGGGGAGTCTCCGGGTCGGGGCGGTGCGAGTAGAAGATGTCGACGTAGTCCACGCCCATCCGGGTCAGGCTCTGGTCGAGGGAGGCCAGCAGGTTCTTGCGCGAGCCCCACTCGCCGTACGGGCCGGGCCACATCAGGTAGCCGGCCTTGGTGGAGAGGACCAGCTCGTCGCGGTACGCGGCGAAGTCGGCCTTCAGTGCCTCACCGAGGGCGGACTCGGCGGAGCCGGGCGGCGGACCGTAGTTGTTGGCGAGGTCGAAGTGGGTGACACCGAGGTCGAAGGCGCGGCGCAGGATGGCGCGCTGGGTCTCGACGGGGCGGTCCGGGCCGAAGTTGTGCCACAGGCCGAGCGAGAGCGCGGGGAGCTTCAGGCCGCTGCGTCCGGTGCGCCGGTAGGGCATCTCCGCGTAGCGGTCGGGGTGTGCGGTGTACAACGCGACTCCAGAGGGGTTGGGCCCCGGGGTGCGGGGCTGGGGGCGGAACCGTGCCCCACTCTGCCGTGACCTGCGGGCAGTGGTCCAACAGAAGAATCCGATGACTTTGTGCGGCTACGCTTCTCAATCATGGAACTGCGTCATCTCCAGCACTTCGTGGCGGTCGCCGAGGACCAGCACTTCACCCGG
Organism: Streptomyces sp. JK94; assembly: GCF_053613315.1. NCBI lineage: Bacteria > Bacillati > Actinomycetota > Actinomycetes > Kitasatosporales > Streptomycetaceae > Streptomyces > Streptomyces sp. JK94. Next base: position 61,572 of record NZ_JBSICH010000019.1, read on the forward strand.
GCGGCGGAGCGGCTGCTGGTCTCCCAGTCCGGTCTCTCGGCGTCCATCCGGGCCCTGGAGCGCGAGCTGCGGGCGCCGCTGTTCGTGCGCACGACACGCAGGGTGACGCTGACGGAGGCCGGGCGGGCGCTGCTGGGCGAGGCGCGGCGCATCCTCGCCCAGGTCCGCTCGGCGCACGAGGCGGTCGCCGCGGTGCAGGGCGTGCTGCGCGGCACGCTGTCGCTGGGTGCCGAGCAGTGCATCGCCGGGGTGCCGGTGGCGGGCCTGCTGGCGGCGTTCCGCCACCGGCACCCGGACGTGGAGATCCGGCTGCGGCAGGCGGGCTCGGGCGAGCTGGCGGAGGACGTCGCGGCCGGACGGCTCGACCTGGCCTTCGCCTACCGGACGCAGGACGACACCGACCAGCTGCGGTCGGTGTCGCTGGCCGGCGAGCCGATGACCGTCCTGTGCCATCCCGGCCACCGTCTGGCGACGGCCGGAGCGGTGTTGTCCCCGCACGATCTCGCCGACGAGGTCTTCGTCGACTTCCACCCGGACTGGGGCCCGCGCCGGGTCACCGACACCGCCTTCGCCGAGGCGGGCGTACGGCGGACCGTCGCGCTGGAGGTGAACGACGTGCACGGACTGCTCGACCTGCTGGACGAGAACCTCGGCATCGCGGTCGTGCCGCGCCACTTCCGGCACAAGCGGGCCTCGCTGGCCTCGCTGCCCCTGAAGGACAGCGACGACACGGCGTACGAGACCATCGCGCTGCTTCCTCCCGCGCAGGCCACCAGCCCGGCGGCGCGGGCGCTGATGGCGCTGCTGGAAACGGGGAGCGTGTGAGGGCGGACTGCGCGATGGTGGACCCATGCATGCGAAAGACATCCTCATCGAGGCCTACGGCCGCGTCCGGGAAGAAGTCCACGCCGCCGTCGAGGGCCTGGACCCGGACGGCCTGAACGCCCGCCCGGCCGGCGGCGCCAACTCCGTCGCCTGGCTCGTCTGGCACCTCGCCCGTGTGCAGGACGACCACGTCGCGGACGCCTTCGGCCTCGACCAGGTATGGCCGGCCGGGGAGTGGGAGCAGCGCTTCGGCCTCGGTCTGCCGCCCCACGACACCGGGTACGGGCACGGCTCCGCCGAGGTCGCCAAGGTGCGGGTCGACTCGGCGGACCTGCTGACCGGCTACTACGACGCCGTGCACGAGCAGACGCTCGCGGCCCTGCGCTCCCTGGCCGCCCAGGACCTGGAGCGCGTGGTGGACGAGAACTGGGATCCGCCGGTCACGCTGGGCGCGCGACTGGTCAGCGTCCTGTCCGACGACCTCCAGCACGTCGGACAGGCCGCCTACGTGCGCGGGCTGGTGCGGAGCGCCGCTTCGTAGCCCGGCAGGACGACGTCCTCGATCAGGGCCCTGCGCTCGTCGAACGGGATGAAGGCGCTCTTCACCGCGTTCACCGTGACCGTGCGCAGGTCCTCGACGGTCCAGCCCGCCTGCTCGACCAGCAGGGACATCTCGCGGGTCATCGTCGTCCCGGAGACGAGGCGGTTGTCGGTGTTGAGCGTGACGCGGAAGCCGAGGTCCTTGAGCGCCGTGATGGGGTGCTCGGCGATCGACGTGGCGGCGCCGGTCTGCAGGTTGGAGGTCGGGCACATCTCCAGGGCGACCCGGCGGTCGCGCACCCAGCCCGCGAGGCGGCCCAGCTTGCCGGCCGCGAGGTCGGGGATGTCGTCGGTGATGCGCACGCCGTGGCCGATCCGCTGGGCGCCGCACACCTGGAGGGCCTGGTGGATGCTGGGCAGCCCGTGCGCCTCGCCGGCGTGGATGGTGAAGGGCACGCTCTCGCGGCGCAGGTGTTCGAAGGCGTCGAGATGGTCGGCGGGCGGGAAGCCGTCCTCGGCGCCCGCGATGTCGAAGCCGACGACGCCCGCGTCCCGGAAGGCGACCGCGAGGTCGGCCGTCTCGCGGGTGCGGTCGAACATCCGCATCCCGCACAACAGGGTGCCGACGCGGACCGGTGTACCGGCCGCCGCCGCCTTGGCCATGCCGCCGGCCAGGCCCTCCTGGACGGTCTCGACGACCTCGGCGAGGGCCAGACCGCCTCCGGTCATCAGCTCGGGGGCGTAGCGGACCTCGCCGTAGACGACGCCGTCGGCGGCGAGGTCGAGGACGTACTCCTCGGCCGTGCGCAGCAGCCCCTCGCGGTTCTGCATCACGGCGAGGGTGTGCTCGAAGGTGGCGATGTAGCGCACCAGGTCCCCGGAGTTGGCGGCCTCGTAGTACCAGGCGGCCAGCTCGTCGGGATCGGTGGTGGGCAGGGTGTGGCCGACGCCCTCCGCCAGCTCGACGACCGTCGAGGGGCGCAGGCCGCCGTCGAGGTGGTCGTGCAGCACCGCCTTGGGGAGGCGGCGGAGGGTCTCGGGGTCTATGCGCGTAGATGCCATGTGCGGTGGTTCCTCGGCGAGTCGGTGCAGGGGTTCGGGTCGGGTCAGGAGGCGGCCGGCTGGAGCAGGTCCCAGCGGTTGCCGTACAGGTCCCGGAAGACGGCGACCGAGCCGTAGGGCTCGTGCCGGGGCGCCTCCAGGAAGGTGACGCCCGCTGCGCTCATGCGGGCGTGGTCGCGGGCGAAGTCGTCGGTGTACAGGAAGAAGCCGACGCGTCCGCCCGTCTGGTCGCCGACCCTGGCGCGCTGGGTCACGCCCTTGGCCCGGGCCAGCAGCAGTGCGGTGCCGCCGCCCTCCGTCCCGGGCTCGACGACGACCCAGCGGGAGCCGTCGGGCCGGGGCGCGTCCTCGGCGAGACGGAAACCGAGGGCCTCGGTGTAGAAGCGGATCGCCTCGTCGTAGTCGTCGACGACGAGGGTGACCAGGGCGATGCGTCTCATCGGAGCCTTTCGGGACGGACGATTGACGGGAGAGGTTATACGTAAAACGCACTCCGGCGCCAGTCCAGGGCCCTGGCCAGGTCAGGACGCCACTATGATCATGGCCATGGCATCACCGGAACCAACCATCGTCGCCACGTCTGGTGGCCACCGAGTCGGAACGCGTACCAGGGTGATGTTCGATGCTTTGGTGCACCACGCTGTCGACCTTTCCGGAGTTCACGGTCGACGCCCACGCGTCATGTACGTGGGGACCGCGATAGGAGATGCGGAGCACTTCACCGCCCGTATGACAGAGGCTGCGCGGATGGCGGGGTTCGATCTGACACCTCTTCACCTGTTTCCGATGCCCAACGTGGAGGACATCGAGGAGACAGTGCTCGATCAGGATGCCGTCTGGGTCATGGGCGGTTCAGTGGCCAACCTGCTGGCGGTGTGGCGCGTCCATGGGCTGGACCGCGTCATGCGCCGCGCCTGGCAGGCCGGCGTGGTATTGAGCGGGGTGAGCGCGGGATCCATCTGCTGGTTCGAAGGGGGAGCCACCGACTCGTTCGGACCGGAGCTGCGCCCCCTTACGAACGCCCTAGGTTTCCTCCCTTATGGCAACGGCGTGCATTACGACGTGGATGAGGGGCGACGGCCGCTGATTCACCGCCTTGTCGCGGACGGAACCTTGCCGACGGCCCATTGCACCGACGACGGGGTCGGTCTGGTCTACCGCGGAACAAAGCTGGTGGAAGCAGTAACCGCGATCCCGGGCAAGGGGGCCTACCTCGTCAGACGCGAGGGAGGCAAAGCGGTGGAGGAGCGCATCGAGCCTCGTGGGCTGGCTGTCTCCTCAGGCTGACTTGATCTTCAACCTGTGCGGCGGCGGGATCTTGGGGTGGTCGACTTCTTCGTTCGCTGCTTCGACGCCGTGCTTTGCAGGGTGTGTGCACGTCGTGGCGAGGTGTGGGTCGGGTGTTCTTTCTGCCTGGAGGTCTTCCGGGGCCGGGTGGGTGGGTGTCGGCGCTTGAGCCGGGCAGCCGGCCTTGGGGCGAATATGCCGAAAGTCGCGACGGACTCGGGCGGGGCTGAGTCTGTCCGGTGGGGTTGATCTTTCCCAGGGCCGTCGCAGGTCGGCCGCCAGCGGCCGGGCGAGCCGCAGTTGAGAGTAGGAATAGCCGGCGGTGGTGGGGCCGTCCTCGGTTTGGACATGGCCGATCCTCACCGCCTACACCTACACCTACGACGGCGCCGGCAACGAAACCTCCGCCCAGAGCCCGACCAACTCCGCACCGACGAGACTTGGACACCCTTCACCCAGCTCGCCGCCTACACCCAGACCGACCAGGCCTACGCCGGCGTCGACAACGCCCAGCACCTCACCCGGGACTCGGCGAGCCTCACCAACGCCGCGACCGGCGTCACCGGCCAGAACGTCTCCGGCACGGCCACCGGTTTCGTCCGCGAACCCTCGGGCACGCTCGCTGCCATGACCAGCGGCCAGGAGAACAACACCTACCTGTACGCCACGAGTGATCCGGTCGACCGAACCGACCCGACTGGACTCTTCAGCTGGTCCGACGCTCTCGAGATCGGCAGCGATGTACTCGGCGTCGCAACGGGATGCCTGTCCGGTACAGGGGCAGCCTCAACCTCCGGAGCGACTGAAAGCGCGAGCGTTTCCGGTCCCGTGGGCACCGCGACGGCGATTATCGGTAGCTATACAGTCGGCGGATTTGCTGACTACTAGGGGCGGGCATCATCACCTACTGCTAGAACACTGGCCGAATCACTTGGCGGGCCAGGACGACACTGGCCCGCCAAGACGCATTCATACAACCAAGGGAGATGAGCAGAGGAAATGCTGAGACTGAAAATCGCCATTGCGATGATGTATCTTGTCGGAGCCGCTGCGATCTTCCTGAATGTGACGGGCAACGGCGGCCACGGACCGATAATCCCACTTATTCTGGGAATTATAGCGGTGCTATGCGGCGTCGTCCTGACGGTTCTCATAATGCTCGGCCCTCAGCAGCCGCCACAACGGTGAGACCGGACGATACACGGAAGAGACCGACGCCGGCACCCAGTAGCCCCCCTTGCATCAGCGTCTGTCTCGACCCTCAGGGTGGCAAAAACGGACGCCTGCTACTGCGGCCCCGTCCCCGACCACCCAACCCGGCCCCTGCGGTCAGGAGCAGAAGCGTCTACCTCTACGCCGTCGATGACCCGATCAACGACAATGACGCTACTGGCCTGGCGAACAGTCAACCGAGGTATGTGAACTTCGCCCTCAGATCCGTTGGTGCGACTGCCGGCATCGTTGGCGTGGCGGCGCGGCCCGCATGGCCGCCGAGACCGCGGGCTTCGGCCGTACGGCGCGTGTGCGGGCCGCCGGGTGCCCGGGTGTCCGCGGCCTCCGCTGCGACCGTCCTCGACGGTCACCGCGGAGGCCCGCGCACGCCCGGGACGGTTCAGCAGTAGAGGTTGCCGCCCGGCGAGACGCCGAGGATCTGACTGAACTGCTGGTACTTGGTGACGCGGCTCTGGACCTGCGCGGGGTTCCTGCCGTCGCACTCCAGGGAGCCGTTGATGGAACGGATCGTCTGGCCGAAGCCGGCGCCGTTCACCATGGCGTTGTGCGGGGTCATGCTGCCGGGCCCGGACTGCGTGTTCCAGTACCACAGGGCCGTCTTCCAGGCGACGGCCGCGTCGTTCTGCACCAGCCACGGGTTGCCCAGCAGGTCGATGCCGAGCGCGTCACCCGCGGCCTTGTAGTTGAAGTTCCAGCTGAGCTGGATCGGGCCGCGCCCGTAGTAGGCGGCCTGTCCGGCCGGGCAGCCGTAGGGCTGGCTCCAGTCGCAGTAGTGGGGGTAGTTGGCGGTGTTCTGCTCGACGACGTGGACGAGACCGCCGGTCTCGTGACTGACGTTGGCGAGGAAGGCCGCCGCCTCCTGCTTCTTGGTGGTGTCGCTGCCGCTGTTGGCGAAGCCGGGGTAGGCGCTGAGCGCGGCGGTGAGGCCGCTGTAGGTGTAGAAGGAGTTCCGGCCCGGGAACATCTGGTTGAACTGGGCCTCGGTGACCACGAAGTTGCCGACCGGCGTCCCGGAACCGCCGTCGCAGGCGTACGGCTCCCAGTACCAGGTGCTGATGACGGGGTCGTAGCCCGGGTTGGCGTGCTCGGCGATGTAGGCCTTGCCGTCCGTGTAGCGGACGATGTCGCCCGCGTTGTACGACTTGCCGGCCGTCCAGCTCGGATAGCTCGAGCACGCGGCGGCCGACGCCTCGGTGGCGGGCAGGAGCACGGGCACGGCTGCGGCGAGGGTGAGGGCGGTCACCACTGCGGAAATACGGCGCCTCGACAAGGGTCTGCCTCCTTCGGCGGAGCACGGCCGCTCCCGTACCAGGGCAGGGAGAACCGGAGCCTTGCGCGCGCGTGCCGGCCGTACCGGCCACGGCGTGGGGGCCGGCCGTGGTGGGGGGTGTGGAGGCATACTCAACCGCTTTGGTCTGTACCAGTCAAGGGTGTAGACCAGTTCAATCCGGCCGGTGCCCGGCCGGATCGGCGCGGGCCGTCCGCCCGGTCAGCTCAGCGGCTTCTTCAGGACGGCCTTGCGGTGGCTGAACGTCTCGATGGACCAGGGGCCGTGGTAGTTGCCCGTGCCGCTCTCCCCCACTCCGCCGAACGGCAGGTCGGAGACGGTGAGATGGGCGAGCGGCAGCCCGTGGCCGAGGCCGCCGGACGAGGTCTCGGCGGCGAACCGCTCCCGGGTCCCGTCGGACTCGCTGAAGACGTACAGGGCCAGCGGCTTGTCGCGGTCGTTGACGAATTCGATCGCCTCGTCCAGGCCGGACACGGTGACGATCGGCAGGATCGGGCCGAAGATCTCCTCGCGCATCACCGGCGCGTCGGGAGCGACGTCGGCGAGGACGGTCGGCGCGATGTACTTCCGCGTCCGGTCGCTGCCGCCGCCGACGACGACCCGGCCGGAGTCCAGCAGACCGGTCAGCCGGTCGAAGTGGCGCTCGTTGACGATGCGCGCGTAGTCCGCCGACCGCGCCGGGTCGGTCCCGTACAGGGCCTCGACGGCGCGGACCAGGGCCGGCTCCAGCGCGGCGGCGGTTTCCGGGTCGGTCAGGACGTAGTCGGGGGCCACGCAGGTCTGGCCCGCGTTCAGGAACTTGCCGCCGGCCAGCCGGGCGGCGACGACGTCGAGGTCGGCGTCGCGGTCGACGAACGCCGGGGACTTGCCGCCCAGTTCGAGGGTGACCGGCGTCAGGTGCTCGGCGGCGGCGCGCATGACGACGCGGCCGACGGTGCCGTTGCCGGTGTAGAAGACGTGGTCGAAGCGCTCGGCGAGCAGGGCCGTGGTCTCGGGGACGCCGCCTTCGACGACGGCCATGGCCTCCGTGTCCAGGTACTCCGGCAGCAGACGGGCCAGCACGGCGGACGTCGCCGGGGCCAGCTCGCTGGGCTTGGCGACCACCGCGTTGCCCGCGGCCAGGGCGCCGACCACCGGGGCGAGCAGGAGCTGGGCCGGGTAGTTCCAGGGCGCGATGACGAGGACGACGCCCAGCGGGTCGTACTGCGTCCAGGCGGTGGCGTCGGCGCCGAGGTGCGCCGGGACGGGGACCGGTGCGGGGCGCAGCCAGCCGGTGAGGTGGTCGAGGGTGTGGTCGATCTCGCGCACGGTGAAGCCGATCTCCGTCCGCTGGGATTCGGCCGCGCTCTTGCCGAGGTCCGCGTGGAGCGCGGCCTCCAGGCCGGGGCCGTTCTCCGTGAGCAGCGCGCGCAGCCGGCGCAGCTGGGCGGTGCGCCACTCGACGGGCTTGGTGCGGCCGGTACGGAAGGTGGCGCGGAGCCGGGCCACGACGTCGGCGGGCTGCTCGGGGGCGGGGTGGTTCACGGTGTGCCTCGCTGGTGGGGAAGACGGTCGGCCGAATACTGGATGTAATAGCCAACCTTTCAGGCGCCGAAATACATTCCCGCCACGGCGCCCTGCTTCCGCACCCGCGTCACGGCCGGACCGCACTCACCCGCCCGCCCCCACCCGCGTCACGGCCGGAGCCGCACTCACCCGCCCGCCCCGCCGGACCCTTCGGCTCAGTCCTCGTCGCGGGCCGGAACGACCACGAGGAAGGCGTCCGACTTCAGGTCCATCACGACGGTCGCCGCCTCACCCTGCGCACGGCGACGTGCGGCGTACTCCTCCGCCGGCCACGAACCGCGCGGCGACCCCGCCGGGAAACGCTCCAACACCTTCGCACCCATCACCGCGGCCACCTCCGCCGTCCCTGCGTCCCAAGCACCCTGTCATCCCTGCGGATGCCCGCGATGCGCGTGGACATGTCCAACCCGCTCCGCATCGCACATCCGCCCACGACTACACATAAGAGTGAAATAAGAGCAGAATGGACATATGCGGCGCCGCCGTGCACCGCACCCCACACGATCGGCCCGGCAAGTCGAAGGAGACGACTCATGGCCAACGTCTCGCACACCCGAGGTGACATCACCAGCCATCCCGACGCCCCGGAGATGCAGGCGCGCTACGCGCGCATGCTCGGCGGCCGCGACGTGGCACTCGTGGACGGGCCGGTGTTCCTGCTCGGCCTGTACTGTGCCGTGTCCCCGTGGATCGTCCACTTCACCACGAGTCAGCCCGCACTCGTGGCCCACAACCTGATCATAGGTATCGCCATCGCTCTGCTGGCCCTGGGGTTCACGCGTGCTCCGGACCGCATGTACGGCCTCAGCGGGGCGATGTGCGCGATGGGCCTCTGGATGATCGTCTCGCCATGGATCGTCGGCACGAACCCGGACGCCGGCGTGATCTGGAACAACATCATCATCGGCGCCCTGACCCTGGCCCTGGGCACGGTGTGCGCCGCCACCGCGGCGAAGAGTCTGCGCAAGCCCTAGAGGTACGGGAAGGGAACACCACGGGCCGGTCCGCGCACCCGCGGGCCGGCCCGCGCACCCACGGGCCCGCCGGCGGACTGCGGCCGTCCCCAGGACAGGGCTCGGTTGCGGGGCCCCCACCTCGGGGGCCGCCCACGACATGGCGTCAACCGTGCGCGTCCGGCGCCCCGGGACGGCCCTCCCCCGTCGGTCAGGCGCCGGCCCCCTGCCGGAAGCGCCGGTGGAGGACGGCTCCGCCGAGCACGAGTGCGGCGCCGCCCGCGAGGGCCGGCAGGGTCTGGTCCGCACCGGTCCGGGCGAGGGACACCGACGTCCGCGGGGCGTCCGAATGCGGGGACGGCGCCGGCCGGACGCGCTCCTCCTCGGGCGCGGACGGCTCCGGCTCGGGCTCCGCGGCGGGCCGCTCGGGCTCGGGGCGCTCGGGCCGGGGCCGGTCCCCGGAGGTGTTCGTCGACTCGTTGCCGACGGCCGCATTGCCGATGCCGACCACGTTGACGCTGTTGCCGCTCACGTTCACCGGGAGGTGGACCGGGAGCTGCACGCCGTTGCCCGAGAGCACGCCCGGGGAGCCCTCCGCGCCACCCTCGGCTTCCGCGCCGCCGCCGGACGTACCGGTCCCGGACGTACTGGTCCCGGACGTACCGCCGCCGGCGGGGGCGCCCTTGCGCGCCGTACCGGGCCCTGCGACGTTGGCGCAGCTGTTGCCCGCGGCCGGGTTGAGGAGCCCGGCCACGTTCACGGTGTTCCCGCACACGTTGACCGGCACGTCCACCGGGAGCTGGACGGTGTTGCCCGAGATCAGCCCGGGTGAGCCGGCCGCGGAACCGTCCGCGGCGGCACCGTCGGAGGCGAACGCGGCGTACGCCGGCATCGTCACCGCCAGCGCGCCGGAGGCGGCGAGGGCCAGTACACCGTTTCGGGTAACCCTTCTCATGAGGTTCCCTGCCTTCCAGACATCATCGCGAGCACTCGCCCGCACCGGTTAAACGCGGACGCACCATCCGAGTTATGGCTTATAGGCCTTTCACCCCATCGAGTGGCCCTTTTGTCGAACGAGCGGTAAGGAGTCCGCGCGGGCGTCCCGGCCGCCCCCGCCCGCCGCGTCGGCGGCATCGCCCGGAGGCGAGGTGTCCGAGGCCCGCTTATGGTGATCGAGGGCGCCGGCCACCGGTCCGCCACGGGGCGCCCGGGAGGCATCGATGCTGGTCAAGCTGTCGACTCGGCCCTCGGCCCGGCGCTGTGCGGTCACCGGAGCGCTCGGGCTGGCCCTGCTGGGTGCGGGACTGCCCGCCGCCACCGGGGGCGACACGGAACCCGGGCTGGCCCGGTTCCACGATCAGAAGATCACATGGTCGGCGTGCGAGGGCATGGACGTACCGGAGGACCTGCAGTGCGGGAAGGTCACCGTTCCCCTCGACTACGACCGTCCCAAGGCGGGAACGCTCGACCTGGCCCTCGCCCGCTACCGGGCGACGACCGGTGACCCGCGCGGCTCGGTGTTGCTGAACTTCGGCGGGCCGGGCGGCTCCGGAGTCACCGAACTCTCGTCCGGCGGCGAGGAGTTCATGCACCTGACGAACGCGTACGACGTGGTGTCCTTCGATCCCCGCGGTGTCGGCCGGTCGTCACCGGTCACCTGCGGTCCGGCCACGGTGGACATCATGGAGGCGACGGACGGGGACGAAAGGTTCACCGACCCCGAGGACGTGCTCCGGCGCCTGCGCGACGCGGCCGCCGAGTGCGCGCGGCACTCCGGCCCCGTACTGCCCCACATAGGCACGGTCGACGCCGCACGCGACATGGAGGTGATCCGCCGGGCCCTCGGCGACGACCGGCTCAACTACCTCGGCTTCTCCTACGGCACCCGGCTGGGCGCCGTGTACGCCGCGCAGTTCCCGGACAAGGTCGGCCGGATGGTGCTGGACGGCGTGGACACGCTGACGGAGCCGTTGACCGAGCAGGGGCTGGCCGGTGCGCGGGGACAGCAGACCGCGCTGGAGAACTTCCTCGACTGGTGCGTGGAGGACATCGCCTGCCCGTTCGGGCAGGACGCCCGCCAAGCCCGGCGCCAGATCGAACAGGTCATCGCCTCGCTCGACGAGGACCCGGTCCCGACGGGCTTCGGCGAGCCGTTCACCGGTCAGGACATGGTCGGCGCCATCGGGCAGGCGTTGTACAGCGAGGAGCTGTGGCCCCTGCTGCAGCGGGCGCTCGCCCAGCTCATGGAGGACGGCGACACCCGCGGTCTGGAGAGGTTCGTGGCCGGCGGTGTGACCTTCCCGGTCCGGGCGCCCGGGCGCGCCGGTGGCGGTCTCACCGACGAGGAGGACGTCCCCATGGACAACCTGCCGGCCGCCCTGATGGCGATCAACTGCGCGGACGACCCCGACCGCCCCACCACCGGCCAGGTCGCCGGCTCGCTGGACCGGCTGCGCGCTCGGTACGAGGAGGCTTCGCCCGTCTTCGGCCGCTACCGCCTCACCCAGGTGCTGATGTGCCACGGCCGCCCCAAGGGCACCGACTACATCCGTGAGGACGTGAAGGACCTCGACACGGCCAGAATGCTGCTCGTGGGCACGCGGGGCGACCCGGCAACGCCGTACCGCTGGACCGTGGAGACGGCCGAGCGGCTCGGCGCCCCGGCCGTGGTCCTTGACAACAAGGGCGAGGGGCACACCGGCTACGCCTCCTCCGAGTGCGTGCACCGCAAGGTCGACGACTTCCTGCTGTACGGCTCCCTGCCGGCCGACGGCAGCTCCTGCGGCTCCGCGGCCCCCCGGAGCGAGGACGACTGAGCCGCGGACGGCCGGGCGGCGGCACAAGGCGCACGGCCCGGAGAAGACCGGGCGGCGGCGCGGAGCGTGCGGCCCGGAGACGGCGGCGCGGCGCCACAGGGCGCCGAGGCCGGACACGGCGGGGCGGCGACCGGGCGCACGGCTCGAAGACCGCGGGGCGGATCGCCCCCGAATGCCCGATACGTCCATCGGCCCTATCGTGCTGACATGGAGCACGATCTGAGTCCCGCCGCCCTCGCCGAGCTACGGCGCCCCCGCCCGTACCCGGCCGTGTCCGTACTGACGCCGACGCACCGCCGCGAGCCGGACAACGCCCAGGACGCCGTCCGGCTGCGCAACGTGATCGCCGAGGCCAAGAAGCAGCTGGAGGAGGATGCGGCGGTCACCCGCGAACGGCGCATGGAGGTGGCCCGGGAACTCGACCAGGCCCTCGCCGAGGTCGATCTGACGCACGCCGAGGACGGCCTGGCGATCTTCGCCGCCCCGGGCGAGCACCAGGTCTGGACGCTGGCCCGTTCCGTCCCGGAGCGCGTGGTCCTCTCGGACACCTTCCTGACCCGCAACCTCGTCGCCGCACAGGCGGCCGAACGGCCGTTCTGGGTGCTGTCGGTCGCCGCCGACCGCGTCACCCTGTGGAGCGGCGGCGCGGGCCGGGTCGTGGAGGACCGCGTCGGCGGCTTCCCCATGGACCGGCCCTCACTGGACTTCGATCCCGAACGCCAGGAGCGGATCGGTGACGCGCCGAGCACCTTCCGGGACGAGACCACCCGCCGGTTCCTGCGCGAGGCCGACGCCGCGATGGGCAGGCTCCTGCGCGCGCACCCCCGGCCGCTGTACGTCACCGGCCCGCAGCCCGCACTGTCCCTGCTGGCGGAGACCGGCAGCGCCGTGCGCGACGCGGTGCTCGTCCCGCACGGGGGCCTGGCGCACGGCACGGCCGAGGCGGTGTGGCAGGCGGTGCGGCCGGTGCTGGACGACGAGGCACGCGGCTCGGTCGAAGCCCTGGCCGGGGAACTGGACGCGGCCCGCGGGCGCAAGGACTTCGCGGCCGGTGTGGACGAGCTGTGGGAGAGCGCGCACACCGGCCGGGTCCGGCTGCTGGCCGTCGAGGAGAACTTCAAGGTGACGATGTGCGAGGACGGCGAGCACCTGCTCCCGGCGGAGAGCGGCGACCTCGACGCCCGTGAGGACATCGTGGACGAGATCGTCGAGCGGTGCCTGGAGACCGGCGCCGACGTCCGCTTCGTACCGGACGGGACGCTCGGGGAGGTGGAGGGCATCGCGGGGGTGTTGCGGTACTGACCCCCGTCGCCGCGCCCGGGCGACCGGTCCCTCTTGACGACCGTGAAAACCTGTCGGCCGGACGACTGCCCGCGCGGGGGGCGCGGCGGACGGGAAGGAGCCGGTGGAGCGTGAGCGGACTTCTGGGCGTGGCGGTCCTGGGCGCGGGACACATGGGCGCCGATCACGTACGGCGTCTCGACCGGGTGGCGAGCGGCGCCCGGGTCGCCGCGGTGGCGGACCCCGACGCCGACCGGGCGCGGGAGGCCGCGGCCGGGATCGACGGCGCGGCCGTGCACACGGACGCCGAGGCCGCGCTCGACGCGCCGGGGGTCGACGCCGTCCTGGTGGCCTCGCCCGGTGAGGCGCACGAGGGGGCGCTGCTGGCCGCCTTCGCGCGCGGACTGCCGGTGCTGTGCGAGAAGCCGATGGTGCCGGACCCCGCGGGCGCGCTGCGCGTGATGGAGGCGGAGGCGCGGCTGGGCCGGAGGCTGGCGCAGATCGGCTTCATGCGGCGCTACGACGCCGAGTACCGGAAGCTGAAGTCGCTGCTGGACGGTGGACGGCTGGGCCGGCCGCTGATGCTGCACTGCGTCCACCGCAACGTGTCCTCGCCATCGCACTTCACCTCCGCGATGCTGGTCACCAGCTCCGTCTCGCACGAGATCGACGCGGCCCGCTGGCTGCTCGGGCAGGAGCTGACCGCGGTGACCGTGCTCCGGCCGCGCCCGTCCGCGGGCGCGCCCGAAGGGCTCCTCGACCCGCAGTTCGTGCTCTTCGAGTCCGAGCGGGGCGCCCTGGTCGACGTGGAGGTCTTCGTCAACTGCGGCTTCGGTTACGAGGTACGCTGCGAGGCCGTCTGCGAGGCGGGCAGCGCCCGGATCGGAGACCCGCACACGATGGTGGTGACGGCCGCGGGCGGCGCGCGGGAGGAGGTGCCGCAGGACTACCTCGTACGGTTCGCGGACGCCTACGACCGTCAGGTGCAGGCCTGGGTCGACGCCACCCGGCAGGGCCGGGTCGTCGGTCCGGGTGCCTGGGACGGGTACGCCGCCTCCGTGGTCGCCGAGGCCGGCGTGCGGTCCCTGGAGACGGGCGCGCGCGTCCCCGTCACCCTGGCGCCCCGTCCGGCGCTGTACGAACCGTCATAGAACAGTCGTCCGTCGAAGGCGGGAACGATGACTCCAGCTCCCCGAAAACCCGTCAAGTGCCGTAGCACTCCTACGACTTGACCCGCCGCGCACGTACCCCGTTCACGTGCGGAAGTCACGCCGGGGAGACTGTGGCATATGCCTGAAGCACCACCGTATCGTGTGTCGCCGAATCCCTCACGGGGTGTCCCGGGCTGTGCGACAGTCGTAGCGGTTCTTCCGCCAGCCTCGGTTCCGCCCAGGTCGTACCGTCTGCACATCGGAGTGCGTCATGTCGTCCCCTCTCTTCGCGGACCGTCCAGCCGCCCGGCCACCGGGACGCGGCTCGGTCGAGGCCCTGATAGCGCAGACGCGGCGGCTCAGGGGCGACATGGACGCGGTACGGCGGGACAGCCGGGACGACGGGACGGACCCTCGCGGACGCTGGCAGCGCGCTCTGTACGACCTGGCGCTGCACGAGCTCAGCGATTTGGACGCGCACTTGGCGCAGTTGCGGGACGGTCCGGTGCCCTCCCCCCGGCCCGGGTCCCTGCTCAGCCGGGTCGGCAGTGCCGAGTGGAACCTGCTGACGGACGAGGTCGAGTGGTCCGCGGAGCTGTTCCGTATCTTCGGCCGTGACCCGGCGGCAGCCGTCCCGCTCAGCCTCGACGAACTCCCGTCCCTGGTGGTCGCCGAGGACCGGCCGAAACTGACCTCGATGGTCACCGGCTGTCTGGTCGACGGCAGACCCATCGACGGTGAATTCCGCATCGTGCGTCCCGAGGGCACCGTACGCACCGTGCACATGAGGGGCGAGCCCGTGCTCGACGCCGACGGCAGCACCGCGTCCATGTGGGCGGTACTGCGGGACGTCAGCGAACTGCGCCGCAGCCAGCGGGCGGTGAGCGAGACCCGTGACTCGCTCCGGTACCGCCCGCTGCCCGCGGACGGTGGGCGGCCCCCCGCGGTCGAACCGCGGGCGGCCGCCCTGCCGCCGTGGCACGGCCTCCTGCGGTTCCCGCGCCGGGGGAGGCCCGGTCTGGAGCTGGCCGCCGGGTACCTGCCCTCGACCGCGCACGCGCCCCGGTGCGGCTGCTGGTACGACGCGTGCCCGCTCGCCGACGACGACACCCTGCTCAGCGTCGGCGAGCTGGCCGGCCCGGACGCCGGCGTGACGCAGGCACCGGCGATGGTGATCAGTGCCCTGCGCGGTCTGTCGATGGCGGACACGCACCCCGCGCACCTGCCCGACCGACTCGACCGGTTACTCGAGTCCGGCGCCCTGCCACCCGTGCGCGACGCCCTGTTCTGCGGGTACCGTCCCGCCACCCGCACCCTGGCATGGGCGCACTCCGGGTGCCCCGTCCCCCTGCTGTTCCGCGAGGGGACGGGACGAACGCCCGCCGGACGGCACGAGGTGCCCCTCCAGGCCGGTGACCTGCTGGTCCTGCACAGCGGCGGTCTCCCACCGGCGACCGAGCAGCGGCTCCTCGCCCTGGCTCCCAGGCTCACCGAGGCGCGTTCGGCACAGGACGGCGCACGGATCGTGACGCGGGTACTCGACGAAGCCGACGCCTCCGGCCGCCGGGGCGACGCCTGCGTGCTGGTCGCCCGCGTGACGGCGTAGGAACACCGGACGGCGCGCGGACGCGTCACAGGCTACGCCGGTACGGTGTGGCCGCCCCTCCCCCCGCTCCTGGACGGCTTGCCCCGGGGCAGCGCCAGTTCGATCTCCTCCCGCAGCTCTTGGATCTTCGGATAGCCGGCGTACTGCGCGGTCAGCCGGTACATCTGGCGCAGTCGGTCCCAGGTGCGCTGGGAGGAGTTGCTTCCCATCGACACCAGGGCCAGCCGCGCGTACCGGTCCGCCTGTTCGGGGTCGTCGGCGATGAAACAGGCGGAGGCCATCGACAGGTAGTCGAAGATCTTCGACCGCTGCCGGCCGTCGACCCTGAGGGCCAGGGCCTTCTCGGCGTAGTGCTGCGCGTGCGCGGCGGCCCTCGGCTCGAACTCGGCGAGCGTCCGGTACGCCAGGGCCTGCATGCCGTACAGGTCCTCCTCCTTGAACGTCTGCATCCAGTCCGGCGGCGGCACGTCCGCCTTGTCGGAGACGAAGAGGTCCTCGGCCCGCCCCAGGGTGCGGCGCATCGCCTGGCCCTTGCCCATCGAGGCCTGGGCCCACGCCTCGATGGTGCAGAGCATGGCCCGGGTACGCGGCAGCACCTCGTCGCCGGAACCGGACTCGGCGAGCTTCATCAGGTCGAGCGCGTCGTCGGGCCGGCCCAGGTGGACCATCTGACGGGCCGCCCGGGAGAGCGCCTCGCCGGCCCGGGGCCGGTCGCCGCCCTCGCGCGCGGCATGGGCGGCCATGACGAAGTACTTCTGGGCCGTCGGTTCCAGGCCGACGTCGTGCGACATCCAGCCCGCGAGGACCGCGAGGTTGGCGGCGACGCCCCACAGGCGGCGCTGGAGGTGGGGTGGGTGGTGGTAGGCGAGCATGCCGCCCACCTCGTTGAGCTGGCCCACCACGGCCTTGCGCTGGAGCCCGCCGCCCCGGGCGGCGTCCCAGGCGCGGAACACCTCGACCGAGCGCTCCAGTTCCTCCACTTCCTCCGACCCGATGGGGGCGGCCTCGTACCGGTCGAACCCGGCGGGGTCGGCGTACAGGGGTTGACGGGGATCGGGAGCGTCGGCAGCCAGGGCCGGGTCGGTGTGCAGCCAGTCGTGCATGGCGCTGCTGAGTGCGGAGCCCGCGGCGAGCGCGGCGCCCGCGCCCACCAAGCCGCGTCGGTTGAGCATGAGGTCCATTCCCGTGAATTCGGTGAGGACCGCCGCAGTCCGCTCGGGCGCCCACGGCACTCCGTCGGGATGCTCATCGCTCCCGCCGCCCTGCCGTTTCCCCGCACGCCCGTGCCGGACCAGACCGAGGTCCTCGATGGTCACGACACGGCCGAGACGCTCGGTGAACAGAACCGCCAGCACCCGCGGCACCGGATCGCGCGGGATCTCTCCCATGTCGATCCACCGCCGCACCCGCGAGGTGTCGGTCGCCAGGTGGGGGTGGCCCATGGCCGCCGCCTGCCGGTTGACCAGCCTCGCCAGTTCGCCCTTGGACCAGCCGGCCAGGCCGAACAGGTCCGACAGGCGGGTGTTGGGTTCCTTGCTCACGTCAAGCCCCCAGGTTCTCGGCTGAGTTGACAGTAGCCCCGTGCCGGTTGCCGGGCGACTATTCGCCACCGTTCGCCAGGCTGCGCCAGATGGTGTGCCAGGGGCGGGCGGGTGTCAGGTAGGAATGCGCCACCCCGACCAGGTTGCCGTGGGACCACTCCCCAGGGTGGTCCTCCGCGGCCGGCCGGGCGGCGCGAAGGCTTTCAGGAGGCGGCCCGTCCGGACGGATCGGTCGGGCACCGCTCTCCAGACAGGCACAGCAGGCACACGAAGGGATCTGTCTCGCCCATGTACGCAGCATCGTCCTCCGTGTCCGCCCCGCAGCGTTCTCTGCACCCCCGACCGGTGGCGGGCGGCGGTCCCTACCTCGCCCCCGCTCGTCCGGCGGCCCCGGTGCTCGGGGCGGGCAGGGCGCGGCGCGGCGCGGGCTCCGGCACGCAGCCGCTCAGCGGGAGAATCGACCTGTCCGGTCCCCAAGGGGCCCAACTGCGCACGGCCCTCGCCTCCGTGCACCGCATCTGTCCCGAGTTCGCCCCGGTGCAGGTGCTGCGCCGCAGCGGGCGCTCCGTGCTGCTGATCGGCACGACCGGGCGCAGCACGGCGGTCGCCAAGTGCCTGCTGGACCACTCCCCCGCGTGGGCGGAGCGCATCCGGCACGAGATAGGGGCATACCGTTCGTTCGTCCGGCACCGCCCCCCGGTGCGGGTGCCGAGGCTGATCGCAGCGGACCCGGACAACTGCACGCTGGTCATCGAACGCATGCCGGGACGGGTGGCGGCGCTGCACCGGCATCCGCTCGAGACCCCGCCGCGGACGGACATCAGGGCGACGCTCGGCGCGATCTGCCGGCTCAACGCCTGGCGGCCGCCGGCCGGTACCTTCGACGCCCCGCTGGACTACGCGGCCCGGATCTCCCGCTACCACGAGCTGGGGCTGCTCACCGACCGGGACCTGGGCGACCTGCAGAAGCTGCTGCACGGCATCGCGCACGCGGGCGGACGCCAGGGCACGGGCCAGTTCTGCCACGGCGACGCCCTGCTGTCCAACGTCCTGATGTCACCGACCGGTCCGGTGCTGGTGGACTGGGAGCACGCGGGCTGGTACCTGCCCGGTTACGACCTGGCGACCCTGTGGGCCGTCCTCGGTGACGCCCCGGCGGTCCGCCGCCAGATCAGCCAGATCGCCCAGTCGGGGGGGACGGCGACGCGCGACGCGTTTCTGGTGAACCTGATGCTCGTGCTGACCCGGGAGATCCGTACGTACGAGACGGCGGTGCAGCGCTCCCTGCAGGACACGGTCCCGGCACCGGCGACACCGGCCCACCCCGGCGCCGCGCCGTCCGGCGAGGAGCAGCGCCTGCTGCTGCGCCGGCTGCACGACGACTGCCAGATGGCCCGGCGGGCCGTGCGGGCGGCGGTCGGCACGCGCTGACGGGTGGAGAACGATCCGCGGTGAGCCCTTGGAGGGGCGCACCGCGGATTCCGTGTGCCGCGGTACGTGCGGTGGCCGTGGGTGTACGCCCACTGACGCCTCCCGGGCCTGTGACCCGCCGCCGCGCAATCCGCTCGCCCCCCCGACGACGTGAACGCGCCCTTGAGCAGGGGGCTTCGGCCTGGGCACCGCCCCGACGGCGGGGGCGGCGAACGGCCTGTCCTCCCGGGTCTCCCCGGGCCGGCGGTACGCGGTGGCCGACCGGTGGGCCGACGTCACGCTCGCGGCCGTGCGGCAACCGCCCGGCTCAGCCCTGCTGGAAGAGCTCCGCCGGGAGCGGCTTCAGCAGGGTGTACAGGTCGTCGGTGATGGGGCGGTCCCAGGCGGCGATGGTCACCAGGACACCGTCGCTGCGGTCGAACTGGACACAGGAGATCCGGCTCTCGGAGAGCTTGAGGCGGCGCACGATGAGCAGGTTGTCGCCCTGCATCACCGGTACGTCCTCGGCCCCGACGACCGTCACCTCCTCGTCGTTCTCCAGGGCCAGCAGCAGCTGGGCGACCTCGAACGGGATCTCGCCCTCGGGGACCTCACGGGCCGGGGAGCCCGTCGGCAGGTTGCCGATGATCATCGCCGGGCCGCGTCCGCCGAACAGGTCGTAGCGCAGGAAGACCCCCTGGCAGCTGCCGTCCGGCGCGGGCAGCAGGCCGGCGCCCAGGTTCCCGGGCCAGTCGCCCGGGTCCATGGCCAGTACGTCGAAGTCGGGCCCGGCGGGCGTGGCGCTGCGGCGGCGGAGGAACGACATGCCGCCATGGTACGTGGCCGCGCCCCCCGTACGGCGTGCGGGCGGAGCCCGGACGGGCCACGCGCTCCGGCCGTGCCGCGCGCCCGCCCCGCCTCACTCCCGCGGCGGAGCCGGTGGTACCACCGCGACCGGGGCGGCCGCGTGCAGCAGGACGGCGTGGGCGACGGAGCCCATCATGCGCGCGGGGGCCAGCAGGCGCCGGCGGTGGCGGCCGACGACGACCAGGCCGGCGTCCCGGGAGGCGGCGACGAGGTGCCCGGCGGCGTCGCCGGGCACGGCACAGGTCTCGGCCCGGACGCCGGGGTGACGCTCCCGGTGGGGGGCGAGGAGGCCGTCGGCCAGGACCCGGGTCTCGCTCTCGAGGGACACCTCGTCGATCACCGGGGGCATGATCTGGCCCGCCGCGGCCCAGGTCTGCACGGGCCACGGGTAGGCGGCGACCACCTGGAGGCCGGCGCCGCGCAGCCCGGCCTCGGCGAAGGCGAGGGAGAGCGTGGCGTCGTCGGGGCTGTCCACGTGCAGGCCCACGACCACCCGGGGGCCTGCTCCGGCGGGCGGCTCGCCGTGGACCTCGCGCCCGGGAGGGGGCACCACGGCGACGGGGCACTGGGCGTCGCGGGCGCAGGCCACGCCGTTGGAGCCGAGCAGCAGACCGGCGAAGCCGCCCCGGCCCCGGGAACCGAGCACCAGCAGCTGCGCGTCCGCGCCCAGCTCCGGCAGCACGGCACCCGGCACGCCCTCCATGCCGACGTACTCCGTCGCCACCGCGTAGGCCCGGCCCCGGAGGTGCGCGCGGGCCTGGTCGAGCACCGGGTCCTCGCCGGTGTCCGGTGGACCGGCGATCAGGACGTCGGTCTGTGCCCAGGCGGCGTACTGGCGCACGTGCACCACCCGCAGGGGTGCCTCACGCCGGTGGGCGGCGTCGAAGGCCCAGTCCAGGGCGCGCAGGCTGTCGTCCGAACCGTCGACCGCCGCGATGACCGGCAGGGTGGTGCTCATGGGTTCCTCACCTCCGGATACGACCGTCCCCCTCGTGGCGTCAGCCTCGCTCAGGCGTCGGCCGCTGTAGGGCGCTCAGGGTCGCGTGTCCGGAAAAAGGGGCGGAACACCCCCGGATCGGCCGGACGCCCCGGACCGGCTCCCCGGGAGGTGTCTCACGTGAGGTCGAACTCCCCTTCCCGCGCTCCCGACACGAACGCGCCCCATTCCGCGGGAGTGAAGATCAGGGAGGGGCTCTCCGGGCTGCCGCTGTTCCGCATGGCGATGAACCCCTCGACGAAGGCGATCTGGACATCCCCCAGGCCTCGGCTGCTGGACTGCCACTGTGCGTTGCTGAGATCCAGCTCCGGCTTGTCCCAGCCCATGAGCGGGCGCTGTTGGGTGGTGCTCTCGGCCACGTCCGTGCTCCTCCCGGTTTCGTCGTCCGCGGTCAGCCTAGCGATCGGGTCCGACCGCCGACAGGCCACGTGAGGAGGACCTTCCGGAAGCTCGACGCCGGGCCGTGCGCATGTCCCGCACGTCCCGCACGGCAGCGCCGCCCCGGCGACCCTCTGCCCCCGGTCCCTGTCCCGGCCCCTGTCCGGAGCGCAGGGTGACGGGACTCGGTGCCCGTCCGCCGCCGGGCCGCGGCGCTGTGGCCGGATCACGCGCCGGCGAACCGGTCCCGCAGCTCCCGCTTGAGGATCTTCCCGCTGGCGTTGCGCGGCAGCGCGTCCACGAACCTCACCCGTTTGGGTGCCTTGAACGCGGTGAGCCGCTCGCGTGCGTGGGCGATCAGCTCGTCCTCCGTGACCTCGCCGCGCGGGACGACGACCGCCGTCACGGCCTCGATCCACCGTTCGTCGGGCAGGCCGATCACGGCGGCCTCGGCGACGGCCTCGTGGGTGTAGAGGACGTCCTCGACCTGGCGGGAGGCGACCAGCACGCCACCGGAGTTGATGACGTCCTTCACCCGGTCGACGATCGTGAGGTAGCCGTCCGCGTCGCGGACGGCGAGGTCGCCGGAGTGGAACCAGCCGTCACGGAAGGCCGCCTCGGTCTCCTCGGGCTTGTCCCAGTAGCCCTGGCACAACTGCGGTGAGCGGTAGACGACTTCGCCGGGTGTGCCGTCGGGCACGTCCTCGCCGTCCTCGTCGACCACCCGCGCGTCGACGAACAGGACGGGCCGGCCGCACGAGTCCATCCGGCCCTCGTGCTCGTCCGGGCCCAGGACGGTGGCGAGGGGACCGATCTCGCTCTGGCCGAAGCAGTTGTAGAAGGCCAGTTCGGGGAGGTGCCGGCGCAGGCGCTCCAGGACGGGCACGGGCATGATCGACGCCCCGTAGTAGGCCTTGCGCAGGCCGCCGAGGTCGCGGGTGGCGAAGTCGGCACGGTTCGCGAGGCCGATCCACACCGTGGGCGGCGCGAACAGGCTGTCCGCGCGGCCGGCTTCGATCAGGTCGAGGAGCCGGTCGCCGTCGGGCGCGTCGAGGACGATGTTCGTCGCGCCGACCGCGAGGTAGGGCAGCAGGAAGACGTGGAGCTGCGCCGAGTGGTAGAGGGGCAGCGCGTGCACCGGGCGGTCACCCGCACCGAGGTCCAGGGCGGTGATGGCGCTCAGGTACTCGTGCACCAGTGCCCGGTGGGTCATCATCGCGCCCTTGGGCAGTGCGGTGGTGCCCGAGGTGTAGAGCAGCTGCACCAGATCCTCGCCGCCCGGTTCGGGGCCGTCGTACACGGGCGCCGCGGCCAGCCGGGTGAGCAGCGAGTCGTCGGCGTCACGCAGCGGCAGGGTGCGTACGCCGGCGGGGAGGCGGCCGGCGAGAGAGGGGTCGGCGAGGACCAGGGTGCTGCCGGACTGGCCGACGACGTAGGCGAGGTCGTCACCCGTCAGGTTCTGGTTGACCGGGACGTGCACCAGGCCCGCGCGGGCGCAGGCGAGGAAGGCGACCAGGTAGGCGTCGGAGTTGTGCCCGTAGGCGCCGACCCGGTCCCCCGGGGCCAGTCCCCGTTCCAGCAGGACGCTCGCCGCGCGGGAGACGGCGGTGTCGAGTTCCTCGTACGTCCAGGAGCGGTCGCGGTACTCCACCGCGACGCGGGCCGGGGTGCGCCGGGCGCTGCGCCGCAGTACCCCGTCGACCGTGCTGCCGTGTCCGGGCGTCAGCGTCATGCCATGATCCTGGGGCGGTCCGCGGAGCGGGTCAAGACGCGTGCGCACGGGGCCGGCAGCCCGTGGGGCCGTACCACTGACACGCCACGGGCCCAGCGGTGCCGGCCGACCGGTGGCGGAAGGCGTCCTTCTCGCCGCCGGACCCGGTCGGCGCCCCGCGCCCACTGGGCACGGCCCCACCCGCCACCGTCCTCGCCCTCGCCCTCGCCCTCGCCCTCGCCCTCGCCCTCGCCAGCGCGGTATCGGGTCATCGTCCGGTCTCCGCGTCGTCCGGGTGCGCGAACGCCGGGTCCGTGCCGTCCCGCGGCCCGTCCGGCAGGCTTGCCGGGCGGGTCCGGCGGTTCACCGCGGCCCCGCACGCCCCATTGACATGTCCCGTCGCTGACAGGAAAGTTTCACTCCGCACGGCGCTCCGGGAAAGATACTTTCAGCTTCGGCGGCGGGAGGCTCTGCGATGGCCGGACAGGTGACGAACGGATGCACACGGCGTCAACTGGGCGCCGGTGCCCTGGCGCTGGGCGGCGCCCTGGCCATCGCCCCGTTCGCGGCCGGACCCGCCGAGGCCGCCGAGGACGACGGCCGCCGTCCCACCCTGCGGCGCGGCTCCGCCGAGCGCGCCGGACTCCTCCCCGGTCACCTGCGCCGGCTCGTCACCGAAGCCGAGGCGTACCTCGGTCCCTCCCCCCGGCACCCGTGGTACGCGGGCGCCGTCCTGCTCGCCGGGCGGGGCGGCACGGTGGCACTGCACGAGCCGATCGGCATGGCGGTGCGCTACCGGGCCTACGACGAAGCGACCGACACCGGCGTCGAGTTCCCCGCGGCGCAGCAGATCCCCATGGCCGAGGACACGGTGTTCGACCTCGCGTCGATCTCCAAGCTGTTCACCTCGATCCTCGCCGTGCAGCAGCTGGAGCGGGGGGTGCTGGAGCTGGAGGAGCCGGTGGCCGCGTATCTGCCGGACTTCGGGCGCGCCGGCAAGCAGCAGGTGACGGTCCGGCAGCTGCTGACGCACACCTCGGGCTTCCGGGCGTGGATTCCGCTGTACAGCGTGCCGGCCCACGAGGACAGGATCCGGCTCGTGTACGACGAGGCGCCGGTCAGCCCGCCCGGCACCGCGTACCTCTACTCGGACCTGAACATGATCTCCCTGCAGCTGCTGCTGGAGGAGATCACCGGCCGGGCCCTGGACGTCCTGCTGCGCGAGGAGATCACCGCCCCGCTCGGCCTCCACCACACCCGCTACAACCCGCCCGCCTCCTGGAGACCGCGCATCGCCGCCACGGAGGACGCCCGCCTGCCCTGGTCCGGCCTGGAGCGCGGTCTGGTGTGGGGCGAGGTGCACGACGAGAACGCCTTCAGCCTCGGCGGCGTCGCCGGCCACGCGGGGGTGTTCTCCTGCGCCTGGGACCTGGCGGTCCTCGGCCGTACGCTGCTCAACGGCGGCTCCTACGGCCGAGCGCGCGTCCTGCGGCCGGAGTCGGTGGAGCTGATGTTCACCGACTTCAACACCGACTTCCCGGGGGACGAGCACGGCCTCGGCCTCGAGCTGTACCAGCACTGGTACATGGGCGCGATGGCCACTCCGCGTACGGCCGGGCACACCGGCTTCACCGGCACCTCGCTGGTACTCGACCCGACGACCGACTCGTTCCTCGTGGTACTGGGCAACTCGGTCCACCCCGTGCGCAGCTGGCGTTCCGGCTCGGCTCCACGGGTCGCGGCCGGCACGAACCTGGCACGGGCGGTGCCGGTCCGTCCCGCGCACGGGCGTACGGCCTGGTTCTCCGGGACGGCGAACTCCGCGACGGCGACGCTCACGCTGCCCGCGCTGGACACGTCCGCCGGCGCGGCGCGGCTGCGCTGCGCGCTGTGGTGGGACACCGAGCCCGGCTCGGACACCCTCGTCCTGGAGGCGACGACCGACGGTGGCACCACCTGGGAGCCCGTCCCGTTCACCACCACGCGCCGGGGGCAGGCACCGCGGGACCACCCGGCGGGCGCGGCCGCCGGCTGGTCGGGGCGCTCCTGGCACCGGCTGACGGCTGCCCTCCCGCCGGCCCGCGGGCTGACGCTGCGCTGGCGGTACTCGACCGACCAGCTGTACGTGGGCCGCGGGGCGTACGTCGACGGGCTGCGCGCCGAAGCGGCCGACGGCGTCCTGTTCCACGACGCGCGCCCCGCGGACTCGGCGCGGATCGCGGCGGTGGGGTGGACGGCGTCGGCCGACTAGGAGGTCGTGCGCGCCCGGTGCTCCGCTAGCCGTTGAAGACGGCCTTCTGCACGTCGTTGGGTCCGTCGAAGCTGTTCTCCTTCAGACCGTCGAGGCGGCTCACGACCTTGTCGTCGGCCTTGTTCCTGCGGGCGCAGTCGACGAGCGACTCCTTGTCCGCCGGGTAGTCCGCGCCGCTGAGGGCCTTCTGCAGGTCGATGGGGCTGAGGTCCGCCATGGCAGGCTCCTTGTCGAGCTGGTTCACGAGCGCGGAATGTCCGCTATGTCGCAGTACCCGGTCCCCGTCCGCGCATGCGCCCGTCAGCGCGCCTTCCGCTCCAGCACCGCCATCGCCGCGTTGTGCCCCGGCACCCCGCTGACCCCTCCCCCGCGTACGGCGCCCGCCCCGCACAGCAGTACGTTCGCCTGTTCCGTCTCCACGCCCCAGGGGCCGGTGCCCTCCTGCGCGTGGGGCCAGGCCAGCTCGCGGTGGAAGATGTGGCCGCCGGGCAGGCGCAAGTCGCGTTCCAGGTCGAGCGGCGACCGGGCTTCGATGCAGGGCCGCCCGTCGGCGTCGGTCGCCAGGCAGTCCGCGAGAGGCTCGGCCAGGTGGGTGTCGAGCTGGGCCAGGGTCGACCGCAGCAGTTCCCCGCGTACGGCCTCGTTGTCCCGGGCAAAGAGGCGGGCGGGCGTGTGCAGACCGAACAGGGTGAGCGTGTGCATGCCCTTCGCGGCCAGGTCCGGTCCGAGGATCGTGGGGTCGGTCAGCGAGTGGCAGTAGATCTCGGAGGGCGGGGCGGTGGGCGGCTCGCCCGCCTCGGCCCGGGCGTACGCGGTGGCCAGCTGCGCGTAGCCCTCCGCGATGTGGAACGTTCCGGCGAAGGCCTCGCGCGGGTCGGCCTCGGGGTCGCGCAGTGCGGGCAGTCGGGTGAGCAGCATGTTGACCTTGAGCTGGGCTCCCTCGGCGGGCGGCGGGGGTGCCTGGCCCGTGAGCGCCGCCAGTTCGCGTGGGGAGGCGTTCACCAGGACGTGGCGTGCGGCGACGACACCCTCGCCGTCGGCGCAGCGGTAGGTGACCTCGGCCGTGCGCCCGTCCGTGTCGATCCGCACCGCCTCGTGCCCGGTGGCCGTCACGGCCCCCGCCGCGCGCGCCGCGCCGGCCAGGGCGTCGGTGAGAGCGCCCATGCCGCCGACCGGCACGTCCCAGGCACCGGTGCCGCCGCCGATCACGTGGTACAGGAAGCAGCGGTTCTGGCTGAGGGAGGGGGCGTGGGCGTCGGCGAACGTGCCGATCAGTGCGTCGGTGAGGACCACGCCCCGCACCAGGTCGTCCGCGAAGTGCTCCTCGATCGCCACACCGATCGGCTCCTCGAACAGGGCCCGCCAGGCCGCCTCGTCGTCGATCCGGCGCCTCAGCCCGGCCCGGGTGGGCAGCCGCTCGGTGAGAGTCGGGAAGACCCGCCGGGCGACGTGCTCCGTCATGGCGTAGAACCGCCGCCAGGCGGCGTACTCGCGGTCGGAGCCCGTCAGCCGGGCGAACGAGGCCCGGGTCCGCCGCTCGTCCCCGCCGACCAGGAGCCCGGTGGGCCGCCCGTCCCGTTCGACGGGCGTGTACGAGGAGACGGTGCGTGCGCGTACCCGGAAGTCGAGGTCCAGGTCCCGCGCGATCTTCCTGGGCAGCAGGCTGACCAGGTAGGAGTAGCGCGACAGCCGTGCGTCGACCCCGGCGAAGGGCCGCGTGGACACGGCCGCGCCCCCGGTGTGGTCCAGGCGTTCCAGCACGAGCACGGAGCGACCGGCGCGGGCCAGGTAGGCGGCGGCGACCAGGCCGTTGTGACCTCCGCCGACGATGACGGCGTCGTAGGCGCGGGACGCGTGGGCCGGGGTGGGCGAGGTCATGGCGCGCGGGGTGGGCGTCATGGCGCGCGGGGTGGGCGGGGTCATGGCTCTTGGTAGCACGCGGCCTCGACGGGCTGCCAGAGGCGCGGTGGGCCGGGGGCGCGCGGGCCCTGGGGCGCGGTGGGCCGGGGGCGCCCGGACCCGGGGGCGCGCGGGTCCGCGGCCCGGCGCGCGCAGGCCCGCGGTCGGCCGGAACGGCGCCCCCCGGCCGGTCCGGTAGGGCGGCTCACGGTCGGAGTTTGTAGGGTGCCGGGCGCGCGGCCGGCCCGAGCCGGTCCATGGCGCCCAGGATGTGTCCGGGCGGCAGCTGCCAGCGCAGACGTGCGGGAATCCCGCGCAGCAAGGCGCCCGCCAGGCGCAGTCGCCGGGTGACGGTGGCGGGCTCGGGGGCCGGTCTGCCGTAGAGCTCGTGCGCGTACGGCGGCAGGGAGTCGTACGCCAGACGGGCCACCCGGCGCCACAACAGTCCGCGCGCGGGGACCAGGAGGGGGTGCGTGGGCGGGCGGAGCAGGAAGGCGTCCACCTCGTGCGCCTCGGCCCCCGCGGCCAGTTCGGGGCGTATGCGCGTGAAGTAGGCGGCCAGCTCGGCCCGGTCTGCGGGTGCGGCGTCGGGGTCGAGGCCCACCAGTCGGGCGCTGTGCCGGTGTTCGGCGAGGTAGCGGTCGGCGTGGGCGTCCGTGAGCGGGTAGCCGGAGCGGCGCAGGACGTGCAGATAGGAGTCGATCTCGGCGCAGTGCACCCACAGCAGCAGCGCGGGTTCGTCGACGCCGTAGCGTTCGCCGGTGTCGGGGTCGGTCGCCCCGAGCATGCGGTGGATCCCGCGCACCCGGGCGCCGGCCCGCTCGGCGGCCTCGGTGGTGCCGTACGTCGTCGTGCCAACGAAGCCCGCGGTGCGCATCAGCCGGCCCCAGGCGTCCCGCCGGAAGTCGCTGTTCTGCGTCACACCGCGCACGGCGCGCGGATGCAGTGCCTGGAGGTACAGGGCGCGGATGCCGGCGATCCACATCATCGGGTCGCCGTGCGCCTGCCAGGTCACCGAGTCCGGTCCGAACAGTCCCGGATCACCGGTCGTCCGCGTCGCCGTCATACCGGAAGGCTAACGCCCCGCATCCCGCGGCCCCAGGGCCTGAACGCCTCGAGTCCTCGGGCCCCGCGGCCTCAGCGCAGGGTGGCGAGGAAGTCCCCGCAGGCCCGGGCGCAGGCCCGGCACGCCTCCGCGGTGTCCTCCGCCCCGGGATGCTCGTCGAAGACGTGCGCGCTCTCCAGGCACACCTGCCGGCACCACTCGAGCTGGACGCGGATCACGGCCTCGTCGACCTGGTTCTGCTCGGACAGCACCCGGCAGGTCGCGTCGCAGACCTCCGCGCACATGATGCCCTTGCGCCGTACGAGTTCCTGGTTCTCGGTCCCGTCCGGGTCCACGAGGCTCGCCCGCAGCGCGCACGCCCTCGCGCACTCCGTGCACGCCTGTGCACAAGCGAAGCGGTCCTCCAGGAAACGGAACAGTTCCTGCTGGGAAGTCGTCGTCGATGTCACATCGCGCGGGTTGCCGCTGCGGTCGCCGCCAAACCGTCGGGGCCGGTGTTCCCGGGTCTCGCGGGCGTTTTCCGGTCGGCGGACCGGGCACCCGCGGACTCTCCCGATGCCGGTGCCGACTCTCCCGGTTCCGGTGACGGCGGAGAACGTCCGAGACCTACGGAGGTACGCGACATGCCGGGACGACAGGAACTGCCGTCGACCCTGGAGCGCTCCCCCCGGGACGCCCAGCGCACGTGGATCAAGGCCCATGACTCGGCCGTGGAGGAGTACGGGGAGGGCGAGCGGGCCCACCG
Organism: Streptomyces sp. JK94; assembly: GCF_053613315.1. Lineage (NCBI taxonomy): Bacteria > Bacillati > Actinomycetota > Actinomycetes > Kitasatosporales > Streptomycetaceae > Streptomyces > Streptomyces sp. JK94. Next base: position 90,045 of record NZ_JBSICH010000019.1, read on the forward strand.
CGTGGCCTACGGGGCGCTCAAGCACACGCACGAGAAGGTCGGCGACCACTGGGAACGCAAGGAGGGCGGCCGCAGGGGTCCCTCCGACCCGCAGTCCGGGCGGCCCCGGCAGCAGGGCGGGCGCAGCGGCGAGGGCGTCGACGAGAAGGCCTCGAAGGAGCACCTGTACGGCGTCGCGAAACGGCTGGGCGTGGCGGGCAGGTCGCGGATGTCGAAGGCGGATCTGCTCGCGGCGATCCGGAAGGCCAACCGTTCGCAGACGCGAGCGTCCCGGTCGAGGTGAGCGGGTTGCCGACGCGGTCCGGGGGTACCCGCGTTCCATGACCAACGCATGGATGGACCTGGCCGCGGGATCGGGCGGGATCGGTATCGGCATCGGTGTCGCGGCCGTCGTGGTCGTGGCCCTGTTGATCGGCGCGTTCGCGTTCGGCAGCCGCCAGAAGCGCAAGGAATCGCCGCCGCCGCGCCCCGACGAGCAGCCCCGTATGCCCGAGGGCGGTCCCGTCCGGGAGACCCAGGAGCACCGGGAGCCCGAGGAGATGCCCCACAGCGACGAGCGGACGCTGCCGCACGACCTCGGACACCAGGGCAGCCGCACCTCCTCCGGGCAGGAGCGGCCCCGCTGGGACGAGGGCAGCAGCGGCTCGTTCGGCAGCGGCGGACCCGGCGGCCGCTGACACACGGCCGGACGGGGTGCGACGCGTCGGAACGCCCCGGCCCGCAGAACCAACCGGCTGTGCACCGGACCAGCGCATCAGCGCATCAGCGGCAGGTTACGAGTGTCAGCCTCGCTCCACGCCTGTGCCGTCCTCGCCCGAGGACGGCGGCGGCCGGCCCGTCACCGGGCCGGCCGCCGGTCGGTCGAGCGGCTGCGCGCCCGTGGTCACCGACGCCGGTCCGGTTCGGCCGCGGCGCAGTCCGGGTTCCGGCAGGGGCCCGGGCGCCAGACCGGGACGTAGATGCCGAGCGTCTTGTGCCGTTTGACCTCTGTGGGGAGGGTGTGGCCGCAGGAGGGGCAGAGGGCCTCGCGTTCCGATGCGGCCTGGCGCGGTGCGGTCTTCGCTGTCTTGGTCCGTTGCGTGTGACTGCTCATGGTTCTCACGTCCACGGCGTTGAGGAGCTTTGGCGAGTCCTTTGCTCCCACTTTACGTTCCTGGGCGGAAGGGGGACAGTCCGGTGCCGTGCCGGCCGTTCAGCGCGGCTCGCTCTGTTGTCCTCGCGACGAGGGGAGCGCATCCTCCTCGGGGCCGCCGCCCGCGTCCCCGTCGACCGTGTCGGCGGGACGCCTCATACTCAGGACCACCGACGCCGCGAGGATCACCACGATCACGGCGAGGCTCACCGGGGACGGGATCTCCGGCACGGACGGGCTGACCATCTTGTGCAGCGCCTGGAGAATGAGCTTGACGCCGATGAACCCGAGGATGATCGCCAGGCCCTTGCTCAGGTAGTGGAAGCGGTCCAGCAGCCCGGAGAGCATGAAGTACAGGGCCCGCAGACCGAGGATGGCGAACGCGTTGCTGGTGTAGACGATGAAGGCGTCGTCGCTGACGGCGAGCACGGCCGGCACGCTGTCCACCGCGAAGATCAGGTCGGCGGCCTCGATGGCGGCGACGACGGCGAGCAGCGGCGTCGCCACGTGCTTGCCCGCCTCCTTCACGAAGAACTTCGCACCGACGTAGGTGTCACGGACGGGGATCACCTTGCGCAGCAGCCGGACGGCGAAGCTCCGGCCCGGATCGAAGCTCTCCTCCTCGCCCCTGAGGATCTTGTAGACGCTGTAGAAGAGGATGGCCGCGAAGACGAACAGCACGGCGGTGAACCGGCTGACCACGGCCACGCCGGCGGCGAGGAAGATGCCGCGGAACACCAGGGCGCCGATGACGCCGAAGAAGAGAACCCGGTGCTGGTAGGCGCGGGGCACTTTGAAGTAGGCGAAGATCAGGGCGAAGACGAAGAGGTTGTCGACGGAGAGGCTCTTCTCCAGCAGCCACGCGGTGGTGTACTCGGTGCCCGCCGTGGTGCCGAGGACGAGGAAGACGACCACGCCGAAGACCAGGGCGAGTCCGACCCACAGGCCGCTCCAGGCCGCCGCTTCCCTGAAGCCGATGACGTGCGCGCTGCGGTGGGCCAGCAGGTCGACGGCGAGGGATACGACCACGGTCGCGGCGAAGGCTGTCCAGAGCCAGAACGGCACATCGAGCATGCGGGCCTCGCAGTGGCTTGCAGGGAAGTCCCCCTACGTCCGAGTGTGCACCACGTGAGTCCTCAGCGTTCCTCGGGCCGAGGGTCGCGGCGCAGCCCTGCGGACGTCGCCCCGTCGGCCTTGGCCGCGTCTGCCAGGGCCTGGGCGGCGGCTTCCGCGGCCTGGGCCGTGTCGTTGGCGGCCTGGGCGCCGCCGTCGTCGGAGTGGTTCTCGCGGGTGGCGGGCGACTGCGGCAGCGATTCGGTGAAGGCGCGGGACACGCCCTGCAGGGCGGAGGTGACCTCGCTGGGGATGACCCAGAAGGTGCTGCCCGGTCCCTGGGCGAGCTGCGGCAGTACCTGGAGGTACTGGTAGGCGAGGAGCTTGGGGTCGGGGTCGTTGCGGTGCACGGCCTGGAAGACCTCGTCGATGGCCCGGGACTGGCCCTCGGCCTTGAGGATCTCGGCCGTGCGGTTGCCCTCCGCGCGCAGGACCGCGGCCTGCTTGTCGCCCTCGGCGGTGAGGATCTGCGACTGGCGCTGCCCCTCCGCACCGAGGATCGCGGCCCGCTTGTCCCGCTCGGCGCGCATCTGCTTCTGCATGGCGTCCTTGATGGACTGCGGAGGGTCGATGGCCTTGATCTCCACCCGGTTCACGCGCAGCCCCCACTTGCCGGTGGCCTCGTCGAGCACGCCGCGCAGTTGGCTGTTGATGGTGTCCCGCGAGGTGAGCGTCTTCTCCAGGTCCATGGACCCGACGACATTGCGCAGGGTGGTGACGGTGAGCTGCTCGACCGCCTGGAGGAAGTTCATGATCTCGTAGAAGGCCGCGCGCGGATCGGTGACCTGGAAATACAGCACGGTGTCGATCTCGACGACCAGGTTGTCCTCGGTGATGACGGGCTGCGGTTTGAAGGAGACGACCTGCTCCCGCAGATCGATCACCGGATAGACGCGGTCGATGTACGGGATGACGAGGCTCAGGCCGGGTTTCAGGGTGCGGTGGTAGCGGCCGAGCCGTTCGACATTGCGGGCGCGGGCCTGGGGCACGATGCGTACCGCCCGCACCACGGTGAATACCGCGAGAAGCGCGACGATCACGCCCGCGACGAGGAACGCCGAGACTTCCATGGTCACTCCCGGGGATAGACGAGTGCGGTGCTGCCGCTGATCTCCATGACGTCGACGGTCGCCCCCTGGGGAATCACCAGCGTCTCGTCATAGGAGCGGGCTGTCCACTCCTCGCCGCCGATGCGCACCCTGCCGTCCCTGCCCGACACCTCCGACACCACGTAGGCGGCACTGCCCACCAGGGCGTCCACACCGAACCGCGCCGACTGGGGACGCAGCACGTGCCGCAGGGCGACGGGACGCACGAACAGGACGGTGACCGTGGCGACGACCGTGAAAACCACGAACTGGAAGGGCGCCGAAAGCCCGGCCGCGGCGGCTCCGGCCGTGATCAGCGCGGCCGCTCCCAGCATTCCGAGAGCGGCGGTGAGAGTGAATATCTCCGCCACGAACAGAACCGCCGCGATGATCAGCCAGATGAGCCATGGATCCATTACGACCCCCTCCAGAAAGGTGCGGGTACGCGAATGGCAGGACGACTACGTTAAATTGTGATTTTACCTGCTCACCGAAGAAAATGACCCCTTCGGTTCCTTGATGTGTCAGTCCACCACCAGGACGACCTCCAGGGTCCGGGGACCGTGGACGCCCTCGACCCGGTCGAGTTCGATGTCGCTCGTGGCGGACGGGCCGGAGATCCAGGTGGTCGGGCGGGTGGGGTCCAGGCGCGGCAGGGCCTGCGGGAGGGAGGGGACCACTTGAGCGGACACGTCCACGACGCACAGGTGCAGGTCCGGGATGAGGGTGAGGGCGCGCCGGCCCTGCCCCGGTCCGGCGTCGAGAATGACGGTGCCGGTCTCCGCGACGGCGAGGGCGCAGCCGGTGACCACGGCGTCGACGGAGTCGAGCTCGGCCGGGGTCAGGGGGACGTCGTCGGAGCGCCGGCCGGCTTCCGACTCGGCCAGCCAGGCGTCGGGCAGGCCCGGCGGCACGACGACGGAACGGACGCCGTGGCCGGCGAGGATGCGGCCGATGAGTGACGCCAGCCCCTGCCGGGTGCTGCGGTGCACGACAGCCCGGTAGTCGGCGAGGTTCTCGTGGAGGAGGTCGAGCACCGCGGCGGGGTCGTCGGGGGTGTGGCTCGCGCGGTAGTCCCGCACGACCTCGGGGGCCTCGGGCGCGTCGGCCAGCGCCCTGCGCACACGGCCCAGGACGCGGTCGCGGGAGGAGGGCTCGGGTGTCATGCGCGGTTCTTCTTCCACCAGTCACGGAACGGTTCGGCCGGCAGGTCCGGCAGGTCACGGCTGTTGGTCCACTGACGCGCCCCGGGGCCGGGGAGCCGGTCGGGGTGCAGCTTGCGGGTCCTGGAGGCGAGTCGTTCGCCGGCGGTCAGGGCGGCGGGGTGGTCGAGGAGCCAGGTCGCCGCCTTCATCGCGGCCCGTTCCAGACGGTGCCCCTTGCCGCCCTGGTCTGCGACCTTCTCCCGGAGGTGGACCAGGACTTCCGGGATGTCGATGGCGACCGGGCAGACGTCGTAGCAGGCGCCGCACAGGGAGGACGCGTAGGGCAGGGAGGCGTCGATCTCGCTTGCGGTGCCCCGCAGCTGGGGGCTGAGGATGGCGCCGATCGGGCCCGGATACACCGAGCCGTAGGCGTGGCCGCCGGCCCGCTCGTAGACCGGGCAGACGTTCAGGCACGCCGAGCAGCGGATGCAGCGCAGTGCCTGGCGGCCGACCTCGTCGGCGAGGGTGTCGGTGCGGCCGTTGTCCAGCAGGACCAGGTGGAAGGCCCGGGGGCCGTCGCCGTCGGTGGTGCCCGTCCACATCGTGGTGTAGGGGTTCATGCGCTCGGCCGTCGAGGACCGGGGCAGGAGCTGGAGGAAGATCTCCAGGTCGCGCCAGGTGGGCACGACCTTCTCGATGCCGACGACGGAGATCAGGGTCTCGGGCAGGGTCAGGCACATCCGGCCGTTGCCCTCGGACTCCACGACGACCAGGGTGCCGGTCTCGGCGACCATGAAGTTGGCCCCCGAGATGCCGACCTTGGCCCGCAGGAACTTCTCCCGCAGGTGCAGCCGCGCCGCCTCCGCGAGTTCTACGGGGGCGTCGGTCAGGCCCTCGGGCGCCGGACGGCCCCACGCGCCCATCTCGGCGCGGAAGACGTCCCGGATCTCACCGCGGTTGCGGTGGATGGCCGGCACCAGGATGTGCGAGGGCCGGTCCCGGCCCAACTGCACGATCAGCTCGGCCAGATCGGTCTCGTAGGCGTGGATGCCCTCGGCCTCCAGCGCCTCGTTGAGACCGATCTCCTGCGTCGCCATCGACTTGACCTTGACGACCTCGCTCTCACCGGTCGCCTTGACCAGGTCCGCGACGATCCGGTTGGCCTCGTCCGCGTCGGCGGCCCAGTGCACCGTTCCGCCGGCCGCCGTGACCGCCGCCTCCACCTGCAGCAGGTACCGGTCGAGGTGGCGCAGGGTGTGGTCCTTGACCCGCTTCCCCGCCTCGCGCAGCGCCGCCCAGTCGTCCAGTTCGGCGACCGCCCGTGCCCGCTTGTCCCGGATGGTGTGCGTGGCGTGCCGCAGGTTGCCCCGCAGCGTCGCATCCCGCACGGCCCCCCGCGCCGCCTCGGGAAAGGACGGCATTCCCAGATAGGTCCCACTCATCGCAGCGGCTCCTCTTCCGTGCTCGCGAGAATCTCGGCGAGGTGCAGGGCCCGCTGCGGGGCGTCCTGTCGGCGCAGCATGCCGCCGATGTGCATGAGGCACGAGTTGTCGGCGCCGCACAGCACGTCCGCGTCCGTGGACAGGGCGTTGCGGATCTTGTCGTCGCCCATCGCCTCGGAGACGTCGGCGTTCTTCACGGCGAAGGTGCCGCCGAAGCCGCAGCACTCCTCGGCTCCCGGCAGTTCGACCAGTTCCAGTCCCCTGACCGCCCGCAGCAGCCGGCGCGGCCGGTCGCCCAGGCCGAGCATGCGCAGTCCGTGGCAGGAGGGGTGGTAGGTGACCGTGTGGGGGAAGTAGGCCCCCACGTCCGTCACCCCGAGCACGTCGACGAGGAACTCGGTCAGCTCGTGGACGTGCGGCACGAGGGAGGCGGCCGCGTCCGCCAGATCCCGGCCACGGCCCTCGGCCACCGCCTTGGCGCCGATCCTGGGGTAGTTGTCGCGGACCATGGCCACGCAGGAGCCGGAGGGGGTGACGACGTGGTCGTAGCCCTCGAAGGCCCGGGCCGTGCGGCGCACCAGGGGTTCGGTGGCGCGCCGGTAGCCGGTGTTGTACTGCGGCTGGCCGCAGCAGGTCTGCGCGGCGGGGAAGTCCACCTCGACGCCGAGGCGCTCCAGCACCTTGACCGTGGCGATGGCCGTGGACGGGTAGAGGGCGTCGTTGACGCAGGTGGCGAAGAGGGCTACGCGCATCAGGGTTCCGTTCGGGCGGGGGTGAGCCTGGCGGCGGCCGCGTCCCAGGCGACGCCGTCGCCGCGTGGACTGTAGCGCCTGAGGTGCTGGGTGGCGGCGACGAGCCGGCGCATCGCGGCCAGGTCGGCCACCCGTCCGGCGGCTCGGGCCTGGACGAGGATGTTGCCCAGGGCGGTGGCTTCGGTGGGCCCGGCGACGACGGGCAGGCCGGTGGCGTCGGCGGTGAGCCGGCAGAGCAGGTCGTTGCGCGAGCCGCCGCCGACGAGGTGGACGTGGGTGATGTCGCGGCCGGCGAGTTCGGCCGCCTGCCGCAGCGTGCGACGGTGGGCCAGTGCCAGGCTCTCCAGGATGCAGCGGACGACCGCGCCCTGGCCGGCGGGGGCCGGCTGGTCCGTACGGCGGCAGTAGGCGCGGATCCGTTCCGGCATGTCGCCCGGGGCGAGGAAGACCGGGTCGTCCGGGTCGATGATCGCGTCGAACGCCTGGGAGCGGGCGGCCTCGTCGAGGAGTACGGGGAGGTGGGTGGGCAGGCCCTGCGCGTCCCAGGTGCGGCGGCACTCCTCCAGCAGCCACAGGCCCATGATGTTGCGGAGGTAGCGGACGGTGCCGTCCACGCCCAGTTCGTTGGTGAAGTTCGCGGCCCGGGACGCCTCGGTCAGCACCGGGGAGTCCAGTTCGAGTCCGGCCAGGGACCAGGTGCCGCACGAGATGTAGGCGAAGTGCGGTTCGGTGGCCGGGACCGCGGCCACGGCGGAGGCGGTGTCGTGCGAGGCGACGGTGACGACCGGGGTGCCCTCGTCGAGGCCGGTGTGGGCCGCGACGTGGGGCAGGAGGGTGCCGGCCGGGTCGCCGGGACGGCGCAGGGGCGGCAGCAGGGCGGGGTCGACGGGGAGCCGGTCGAGGAGCTCGGCGGACCAGGTGCCCGTGCGGGCGTCGAAGAGGCCCGTGGTGGAGGCGTTGGTCGCCTCCGCCCCGATGGTCCCGGTCAGCCAGTGGACCAGCAGGTCCGGTACCAGCAGCAGGGTGCGGGCGGCGTCCGACTGGCTGCTGCCGGCCGCCGCGGCGAGCTGGAAGACGGTGTTGAACGGCAGGTGCTGCAGCCCGGTGATCCGGTACAGCTCCTCGGGCCCGACACGGGACCAGACCAACTGCGCGGCGTCGTCGGTGCGGCTGTCCCGGTAGTGGTACGGGGTCCCGAGGAGTGCGCCGTCGGCGTCGAGGAGCCCGTAGTCCACGGCCCACGTGTCCACTCCGATCGAGGCGACCGAGCCCGCCCGGGCGGCCTCCCGCAGGCCGTCCAGGGTCCCCTGGAAGAGGGCGAGCAGGTTCCAGTGCAGTCCGTCGGGCAGGCGTACGGGAGTGTTGGGGAAGCGGTGGACCTCGGTCAGGTCGAGGTGGTCCGGCCCGACGCGGCCGAGGATCACCCGTCCGCTGGTGGCCCCGAGGTCGACCGCGGCGAACGCCGAGGGGAAGGCCGAGGAGGCCGGGGTGGTGGTCACGTGGTGGTACCTCCGCTGCGCGCGGCGCAAGTGGGGAGACGCTGGATGACTCGCTGAGGGGACGCTCTGGGGGCCCCGCTGAGGAGATGCTCTGAAGAGGCCCCCAGGGACCGCCCTCTGACGGGGCACTCTGAGAGAAGGCCTCGCAGAGACGCCCGCTGAGGGACGCCCTCCGAGAGGACGGGCGGAGTGCGGCACGATCACGCGGCCGGCGGGCCGGCGCGGGTGGCACGTCGGGGAGTGCGCCCCGGCGGTCGCGGGCGGTCGGCCCGCGATGCGCCCCGACGCCGCCGCGTGGGTCGCACCGGCGTCGGGGCGCGCTCCCGGGTCAGCGCAGGAAGGCCGCGGCGACGCCCGCGTCCACCGGGATGTGCAGCCCGGTGGTGTGGGTGAGGTCGCCCCCGGTGAGGGCGAAGACCGCGTTCGCCACGTGCTCGGGCAGCACCTCGCGCTTGAGCAGGGTGCGCTGGGCGTAGAACTCGCCGAGCTTCTCCTCCGCCACGCCGTACACGGCGGCGCGCTTGGCGCCCCAGCCTCCGGCGAAGATGCCCGACCCGCGGACGACTCCGTCGGGATTGACGCCGTTGACGCGGATGCCGTGCTCGCCGAGTTCGGCCGCCAGCAGCCGCACCTGGTGGGCCTGGTCGGCCTTGGTCGCCCCGTAGGCGATGTTGTTGGGTCCCGCGAAGACACCGTTCTTGGAGGCGATGTACACGATGTCGCCCCCGAGCTTCTGGGCGGTCATCACCCGGGCGGCCTCCCGGGAGACGAGGAAGGAGCCCCGGGCCATGATGGCGTGCTGGAGGTCCCAGTCCTTGGCCGTGGTCTCCAGCAGCGGCTTGGAGATGGAGATGCCGGCGTTGTTGACGACCAGGTCGACGCCGCCGAAGGCGAGGACGGCCTCGGCGAACGCGGCGGCGATCTGCTCCTCGCTGGTGACGTCCACCGTCACGGCGACGGCCCGGTCCGGCCCGCCGAGTTCCTCGGCCACGGCGGTCGCGCCCCGGGCGTCGAGGTCGGCGACCACGACGCAGGCGCCCTCCGCGACGAGCCGGTGGGCGATGGCCCTGCCGATGCCCGAGCCCGCGCCCGTGACCAGGGCGACCCGGGTGGCCAGCGGCTTGGGCGCCGGCATCCGGCGCAGCTTGGCCTCCTCCAGCTCCCAGTACTCGATGCGGAACTTCTCCGACTCCTCGATGGGGCTGTAGGAGGAGACGGCCTCGGCACCGCGCATCACGTTGATCGCGTTGACGTAGAACTCGCCGGCGACCCGGGCGGTCTGCTTGTCCTTGCCGAAGGAGAACATGCCCACGCCCGGCACCAGGACGATCGCGGGGTCGGCGCCGCGCATGGCCGGCGAGCCGGGGACGGCGTGCCGCTCGTAGTACGCCCGGTACTCCGCGCGGTACTCGGCGTGCAGCTCCGCCAGCCGGGCGATCGCCTGCTCCAGCGGCGCGCCGGCCGGCAGGTCGAGGACCAGCGGGCGGACCTTGGTGCGCAGGAAGTGGTCGGGGCAGGACGTGCCCAGGGCCGCGAGGCGCGGGTGCTCGGTGCGCGAGAGGAAGTCCAGCACCGCCTCGGAGTCCGTGAAGTGGCCGACCTGGGGCAGGTCGGCGGAGGCGATCGCGCGGACGTGCGGGGCGAGCGCGGCGGCACGGGCGCGCCGCTCCTCGTCGGGCAGCGGCTCGTAGCCCCCTCGTACCGGTCCGAAGGGTTCGGGGCGGCCCTTGTCGGCGAGGAAGGCCTCGGCGGTGCGGATGATGTGCAGCGAGTGGGACGCGCACTCCTCGGAGGTGGCGCCCCAGGCGGTGACACCGTGACCGCCGAGGATGCAGCCGATGGCCTGCGGGTTGGCCTCCTTGATCGCGGCGATGTCCAGGCCGAGCTGGAAGCCGGGCCGCCGCCACGGCACCCACACGACCCGGTCGCCGAAGCACTCCGCGGTCAGCTTCTCGCCGTCGGCCGCACAGGCCAGCGCGATGCCCGAGTCGGGGTGCAGGTGGTCCACGTGGGCCGCGTCGACCAGGCCGTGCATGGCGGTGTCGATGGACGGCGCGGCACCGCCCTTGCCGTGCAGGCAGTAGTCGAACGCGGCGACCATCTCGTCCTCGCGCTCGACGCCCGGGTAGACGCCTTTCAGGGCGTGCAGGCGGTCGAGTCGCAGGGCGGCCAGTCCCTCGGCCTTCAGGGTGCCCAGGTCGCCGCCGGAGCCCTTCACCCACAGCAGTTCCAGCTCGCCGCCGGTGACGGGGTCGGTGGCGGTGCCCTTGGCGGAGGTGTTGCCGCCCGCGTAGTTGGTGTTGCGCGGGTCCGCACCCAGCCGGTGCGAGCGCGCCAGGAGCTCGGCGACTTCGGGATGAACGGCGGAGGCCATGATGCCCTTTCCTTCGGGGTGAGGTGACGAGGGAGGGTGTCCGGGTCGCGCGCGGCGCGCCGGAGCGGCGGTCACGCGCCCCAGCCGGCCTGTTCGCCGCCCACGCGTTCGGCGGCGATCCGCTCCTGCCAGCCGCTGGCGCGGTAGGCGGCGACCGGGTCGGGACGCAGGCCCTTCTCCTCGCGGATCTCCGCCAGCAGCGGCCTGACGTCGGTGTTGTACGCGTCCATGAGGACGGCGTTGGACGCCAGGACGTCGCCCTCCGCCTGGGCCGCGGCCAGTGCCTCGTCGTCGATCAGCAGCGCCTTGGCGGTCGCTTCCTGGACGTTCATCACGGAACGGATGATCGCCGGGATCTTCGCCTCGATGTTGTGGCACTGGTCGAGCATGAAGGCCACGCCGGCGGCGGGGTCCAGGCCGCCGTTCTTGATGACCTCGTGGAGGATGCGGAAGAGCTGGAAGGGGTCGGCGGCACCGACCATCAGGTCGTCGTCGGCGTAGAAGCGGGAGTTGAAGTCGAAGCCGCCGAGCTTGCCCTCGCGGAGCAGGACCGCCACGATGAACTCGATGTTGGTGCCGGGCGCGTGGTGGCCGGTGTCCACGACGACCTGCGCCTTCTCCCCGAGCTTCAGGCAGTGCGCGTAGGCCGTGCCCCAGTCGGGCACGTCGGTCGTGTAGAACGCGGGCTCGAAGAACTTGTACTCCAGGAGCATCCGCCGGCCGTCCCCGAGCCGGTCGTAGACGGCCTGAAGCGCCTCGGCGAGCCGGTCCTGGCGGGCCGTGATGTCGTCCTGGCCGGGGTAGTTGGTGCCGTCGGCGAACCACAGTTTCAGGTCGCGGGAACCGGTGGCATCCATGATGTCGACGCACTCCATGAGGTGCGCGAGCGCCTTGCGCCGCACCGCGGCGTCCGGGTGGCAGACACTGCCGAGCCTGTAGGAGTCGTCCTGGAAGACGTTGGCGTTGATGGCGCCCAGTTCCAGGCCCCGCTCCTTCGCGTACGCGGCCAGCGCGGCGTAGTCGTCCACCTTGTCCCAGGGGATGTGCAGCGACACCCGGGGGGTGACACCGGTGAACTCGTGCACCTTGGCCGCGTCGTCCAGCTTCTCACGCGGTGTCCGCGGCACGCCGGGCTGCGCGAACACCTTGAAACGCGTCCCGGAGTTGCCGTAGCCCCAGGAAGGCGTCTCGACCCGCTGGTCTGCGAGTGCGGTTCTCACGGCAGTGATGTCAGGCATGTCCACCTCTAGATGCGCAAGCGGCCCCGTCGCGGGGGACGTGAATGACCTGGTTGTGTGAATCGATTCAGGCTGCCGCCGAAACTAGCCCGCGGCACATCCCCCGTCAAGGGCCGCCCCGGGGTTCGACCCCGCCATCGCCTGCCACTGAGCCGCATCTTGAGGGTGACCGGGTGAGTTCCGGACCCTTGACGCCCGGACGGCCGGGGGCTAGCTTCCCGGCAACCCTGTTGAAACATTTCACAGCGGGGTTCCCGCTCGGCACATGGAGGGAGAGAACGCATGGCTCATCCCGGACCGGAGGCCCCTGCGGTGCTCGCGCTGGAGGGGGTGAGCAAGTCCTTCGGCGCCGTCCGGGCCCTGCGGGACGTGACGCTGCGGCTGTACGCGGGCGAGGCCCATGCCCTGGCGGGCGAGAACGGCGCCGGGAAGTCCACCCTGATCAAGACACTCGCGGGCGTGCACCGTCCGGACACCGGAACGGTCCTCCTCGACGGCGAGCCGGTGGACTTCCACGGTCCGGCGGACGCCCGTGACGCGGGGATCGCGGTGATCTACCAGGAGCCGACCCTCTTCCCCGACCTGTCCGTGGCGGAGAACATCTTCATCGGACGGCAGCCCCGGCGCTCCCTGGGCAGGGTCGACCACCGCACGGTCAGGTCGGCCGCGGCCGGACTCTTCGCCCGCCTCGGCGTCGCCCTCGACCCGGACCAGCCGGCCCGCGGCCTGTCCATCGCCGACCAGCAGCTGGTGGAGATCGCCAAGGCCCTGTCCTTCGACGCCCGCGTCCTGATCATGGACGAACCGACGGCGGCGCTCACGGGCAGCGAGGTGGCCCGGCTGTTCGGCGTGGTCGAGACGCTGCGCGAGCAGGGGGCGGCGGTGCTGTTCATCTCGCACCGTCTGGAGGAGATCTTCGAGCTGTGCCAGCGGGTCACCACCCTGCGGGACGGTGCCCGGATCGCCAGTGAGCCCCTCTCCGGCCTCGACGAGGACGGCCTGGTGCGCCGCATGGTCGGCCGCGACCTGGAGGAGCTCTACCCCAAGCAGCGGACCCGGATCGGGGAAGTCGCCCTCCGTGTGCGCCGGCTGACCCGCGAGGGCGTGTTCACCGACGTCTCCTTCGACGTCCGGCGCGGCGAGATCCTCGGCCTGGCCGGTCTGGTCGGCGCGGGCCGCAGTGAGGTGGCCCGGGCCGTCTTCGGCGTCGACCGGTTCGACGGCGGTGAGGTCGAGGTGCTCGGCCAGAAACTTCCTCCCGGAGCTCCGAGCCTGGCCATGGCCGCCGGACTCGCCCTGGTGCCCGAGGACCGCCGCGCCCAGGGGCTGGTGATGGACATGTCCATCGAGCGGAACATCGGCCTCACCGGCTTCGCGGCCACCTCGCGGGCCGGGCTGATGAGCCGGCGGGCCGAGCGCAGCCGCGCCGTGGACTGGGCGACGAGGCTCCAGGTGAAGTACACCCGCCTGGGCGACGTGGTGGGAACGCTCTCGGGCGGCAACCAGCAGAAGGTCGTCCTGGCCAAATGGCTCGCCACGGCCCCTCAGGTGCTGATCGTGGACGAGCCGACCCGCGGCATCGACGTGGGGACCAAGGCGGAGGTGCACCGCCTGCTGTCCTCGCTCGCCGCCGACGGCGTGGCCGTGCTGATGATCTCGTCCGACCTGCCGGAGATCCTCGGCATGGCCGACCGGGTCCTGGTGATGCACGAGGGCCGGCTGACCGCGGAGATCCCCCGGGCGGAAGCGACCGAGGAGACCGTGATGGCAGCCGCGACCGGCCGCACCGACCGAGGGGGGAAGGCGGCATGACCACGACCGTGGAACCGGTGCGGCAGGAGGCCGCGCCCGAGTCCGTGGCCGCACGGCGGCTCATGGACCGGATCTTCAGGGCCCGCGAACTGGCCGTGATCGCCGTACTGGTGGTGATGCTCGGCGCGACCCAGCTGTCCAACCCCGAGTTCCTCTCGGAGCAGGGCACCCGGGACCTGTTGCTGAACGCGACCATCCTCGTGCTGGTCGCGATCGGCCAGGCGATGGTGGTGATCACCCGCAACGTCGACCTGTCGGTCGGCTCCGTGCTGGGCGTCTCCGCGTTCGCCGCGGGGCTCCACCTGGAGGACGGCGGCCACCCGCTCGTCGCCGTCCTGCTGGCCGTCTCGGTCGGCGCGCTGTTCGGTGTGGTCAACGGTGCGCTGGTGAGCCTCGGCAAGGTGCCGGCACTGGTGGTGACCCTGGGCACCCTCTACGTCATCCGCGGCATCGACTCCCTCTGGGTCGGGTCCCGCCAGATCACCGCGAGCGCCCTGCCCGACGGCTTCGTGGACTTCGGCAGCGGCGGCCTCTGGGTGGCGCCCCACCTCGCGCTGCTCACCGCGGCCGTCCTGGTCGTCGTGGCCTACTACCTCCGCAGCTACCGCAGCGGACGGGACATGTACGCCCTGGGGTCCAACCCGGAGGCCGCCCGGCTCGCCGGTGTCCCGATCCGGGCCCGTGTCATGACGGCCTACGTGGTCTGCGGGGCGCTCGCCGGACTCGCCGGCGCCCTGTACCTCGCCAGGTTCGGCAACGTCGACTCCAACACCGGCAGCGGCTACGAACTCGTCGTGGTGAGCGCCGTGGTGGTCGGCGGCGTCGCCTTCACCGGCGGGTCGGGCACCGTGTACGGCGCCGCGCTCGGCGCCGTACTGCTGACCTCCGTCAACGGGGTGCTCCCCGCCCTCGGCGTGAGCTCGGTCTGGGTCACCGCCATCAACGGCTGCCTGCTGCTGCTCGCCATCGCCGTCGACCGGATCCTGGCCCGCAGGGTCTCCGGAGCCCTGCGCAAGAAGGCCGCACAGTCGAGGAGTGCCCGTCATGCCTGACACCACCGTCACGTCGCCCGCGCTCTCCCGTCTCGGTGGCGCGGTGCGCTGGGACACCTCGGTCGGCGTCCTGCTGGTCGTCCTGCTGATCTGTTCGTTCTCCTTCGTCGACAACTTCGGCAACGCCCTGAACCTGTCGTTCCTCATCGGCAACACGCTGCCCATCGCCCTGATCGCCCTGCCGATGGCGATGCTCGTCGTCTCCGGCGAGGTGGACCTGTCGGTGGCCTCCACCGCCGGTCTCTCCAGTGCCGTGATGGGCGCGCTGTGGAACGCAGGCATGGCGATCGAGACGATCATCCCGCTCTGCATCCTGCTCGGCGTGGTGTGCGGCCTGGTCAACGGCCTGCTCGTCACCCGGCTCGGGCTGCCCTCGCTGGCCGTCACCATCGGCACGCTCGGCGCCTACCGGGGCATCGCGCAGATCGTGCTCGGCTCCGACTCCGTGACCGACTTCCCGGTGCAGTACCTTGACTTCGGCGCCGGTCGGTTCGGGGACACGTTCCTGCCGTACGCCGCGGTCCCCTTCGTCGTCCTGCTGGCGATCGCCGTCGTCGTCCTGCACGCCACGCGCATGGGCCGTTCGCTGTTCGCCATCGGCTCCTCCGAGGAGGCCGCCCGCTTCGCCGGTGTCCGGGTCAGACGACTCAAGCTGGCCATGTTCGTGACCACGGGCGTGATCTCGGCCCTCACCGGTGTCTTCTGGACCCTGCACTACGCCAGCGCCCGCTACGACAACGCCACCGGACTGGAGCTGTCGGTGATCGCCGCGGTGCTGCTCGGCGGCATCGACTTCGACGGCGGCAGGGGCACGCTCGGCGGCGCCGTCGCCGGTGTGTTCCTGCTCGGCACGATGCAGAACGTCATGAGCCTGTTGAGCGTCACCGCCCAGTCCCAGACCGTGGCGACCGGCGTCCTCCTGGTGATCTCCGTTCTCGCTCCGCGGATCGGCCGCCGCATCTCCCGGGCCCGGGCCAGGGCCGGGTCCCGGGGACGAACGGCTGCTCCCCCACCGGTGACGGCACCGTCCTCGTAGTCCCCCTCTCCCCCGCCCGTTTCGGCTCCGGCCCCGCCTCACCTCGCCCCCGCCCCCGCCCCCGCCCCCGCCCCAGCAAAGGAACAGCCCATGTTCGGTACTCCCGCCGGATCGCGCCGCCTGACCCTCGCGCTCGCCGCCGCCACCGCCCTCGCCCTCGGTGCCACCGCCTGCGGCGGCACCACCAAGGACGACACCTCCAAGGACGGCGGCAGCGCGGCCGTCGGCACGGCCGACCCCGAGGCCGAGACCAAGAAGGGCCTCACCGTCGCCTTCCTGCCCAAGCAGGTCAACAACCCTTACTTCACCACCGCCGACAAGGGCGGCGAGAAGGCGCTGCGGGAACTGGGCTCCACCTACAAGGAGGTCGGCACCAGCAGCGGCACCGACACCGCCGGCCAGGTCGGCTACGTCAACACCCTCACCCAGCAGCAGGTCGACGCCATGGCCGTCTCCGCGCAGGACCCCGGCGCCCTGTGCACCGCCCTCAAGCAGGCCATGCGGGGCGGTGTCAGTGTCGTCACCTACGACTCCGACACCGACAAGGACTGCCGCCAGGTGTTCGTCTCCCCGGCCTCCGCCGAGGACCTCGGGCGGACCCAGGTCGAGCTGCTGTCCCGGCAGATCGGCGGCAAGGGAGAGATAGCGATCCTGTCCGCGGCGCAGACCGCGACGAACCAGAACAGCTGGATCGACGTCATGAAGGAGGAGCTGAAGAAGCCCGCCCACAAGGACATCGAGCTCGTCAAGGTCGCCTACGGGGACGACGACGCCCAGAAGTCCTTCCAGCAGACCCAGGGCCTGTTGCAGGAGCACCCGAACCTGAAGGGCATCATCTCCCCCACCACCGTCGGCATCAAGGCGGCCGCCCAGTACCTGTCCGGGTCCAAGTACAAGGGCAAGGTCAAGCTCACGGGGCTCGGCACCCCGAACGACATGCGCGCCTACGTCAAGAACGGCACCGTCGAGGAGTTCGAGCTGTGGGACCCGGCCAAGCTCGGCGCGCTCGCCGCCCGCGCCGCCGTCGCCCTGGAATCCGGCCAGATCACCGGGAAGGAGGGCGAGACCTTCGCCGCCGGCGACCTCGGCACGATGACCATCGGCGCGGACGGAGTGGTCTCCCCGGGCGAGCCGACCGTCTTCGACGAGGCCAACATCGACCAGTACGACTTCTGATCCGCACCACAGCCGTGGGGCCCCGGCACCGCCGGGGCCCCACGCTCGAAGCGAGGGTGATCCGATGCAACGCGTCTGTTTTCTTCTGCAGGTCCGCTCCGAGAGGGTGGCCGAATACCGCGAGCGCCATCAGGACGTGTGGGCCGAGATGCGCACCGCGCTCTGTGCAGCCGGCTGGCACAACTACTCCCTCTTCCTGCGGGAGGACGGCCTGCTCGTCGGCTATCTGGAGACCGAGGACTTCGAGGCGGCCCGGGCGGCCATGGAGGCGACGGAGGTGAACGCACGCTGGCAGGCCGAGATGGCGGGGTTCTTCGAGGAACTGGACGGGCAGGCGCCCGACGCCGCCATGCGCCCGCTCACCGAGGTCTTCCACCTCGCGTGACCCGCGGTGCCGCCTCCGCAGGACGGACGTTTCCCCGGGCCGGTCGAAGGACGGGGACGGAACAGCAGGAGACACACGTGACGCACTCCGCGCGCAGCGTCGGCATCAAGGACGTGGCACGGGAGGCCGGTGTCTCCGTGGGCACGGTGTCCAACGTGCTCAACCGGCCCGGGCGCGTCTCGCAGCGGACGCGGCGTCATGTGGAGCGGGTGATCGCCCGACTGGGCTACGTGCGCAGCGAGTCCGCCCGGCACCTGCGGGCGGGCCGGAGCCGTGTGCTGGCCGTGCTCGTCCTCGACATGGGCAACCCCTTCTTCGTCGACCTGGCCCGGGGGGCCGAGCGCACGGCCCGAGCGGCGGGACTTGCCGTCGCCCTGTGCAACAGCGCGCAGAGCGCACAGAAGGAGGCGGAGTACCTCGGACACTTCGCCGAACAGCGGGTGCGCGGAGTGCTGGTCACGCCCGCCGACCCCAGTGGGCAGAGCCTGGCCGACTTCCGCCGGCACGGGATTCCCTACGTCCTCGTGGACCGGGTGGCCGGCGACACGGAGGGCTGCTCCGTGTCGGTCGACGACGTCACCGGCGGTGCCCTGGCGATCCGCCACCTCACCGGTGCCGGGCACGACTCCCTCGCCTTCGTCAGCGGACCGCCCCACCTGACCCAGGTGCGGGACCGCCGGGCCGGGGCACGGGAAGCGGTCGCCCGGGCCGGCCTGCCCCCCACGGCGTTGCGGGAGATCCCCACCGAGCACCTCGACGTGGCCGCCGGACGCGATGCGGGGGCCAGACTGCTGGGTCTGGCCCAGCGGCCCACCGCCGTCTTCTGCGCCAACGACCTGCTGGCCCTCGGGGTGCTCCAGTTCATGTACACGGCCGGGGTCACGGTCCCCGACGACCTGGCCATCGTCGGGTACGACGACATCGAGTTCGCCGCCGCGGCGACCGTCCCCCTGACCTCCGTACGCCAGCCCGCACGAGCCATGGGCACCATGGCCGCCGACCTGCTTCTCCAGGAGACCGGCGACCGGGCTGACGAGCACCGCCACGAGCACGTGGTCCTCCAGCCCGAGCTGGTCGTGCGCGGCTCGAGCCTCCCCGGGCGCTGAGGACGGCGCCCACGGCCGGTCACCGGTCGGCAGGTCTCCCGCGACGGAGGACCGGTCCCCGGCCTCGCCCGGCACGCCGTCCGACGCGCAGGCCGCTCACGTAGCGGCGGACTGCCCGGCCGCCCCTCCGCGTGGAGCAGCGCCATGCAGCCGTCCGGACGCGGCACGTCGTACGCTCGCCGCCAGCCGGTCGGCGGATCGGCCCAGTGCCACGAAGCTGCGACGGGGGCGTCGAGCCGCTGTGCGTCAGCGGGCCGTCGGCGTGGTCCGGCGGGTGAGAAGGACGCCCAGGGCGATCATGCCGACGCCCAGGACGAAGTGCAGCCAGTTGTCGGCCGTGTTGACCGGCACGAAGTTCGCCGCACTGTCGTGGTCGATGATCAGACCGTAGATCCACAGGATCAGGTAGATCACCCCGCCGCCGACGAGGAAGGCGCGGGCGGTGGAAGCCGCGCGGGCCATGGCGATTCCGGCGAGGCCGAACAACAGGTGGACGATGTTGTGCAGGATCGACACCTGGAAAATCCCCAGGAGCTTGGCCTCGGAGTGGTGCTCGGCGAACTCCATGGTGTCGTAGTCGGTCGTGACACCCGGAATGAAGCCGAGTACGCCCACCAGGAGGAACACTGCTCCGACGGCGAGCGCGGCCGTCTGGACCCTGGTCCGGCCGGACGCGGGGGTGGCGTGGGGAGTGGACATGATGGTGATGCTCCTTCCGATGGTGCGGACGGCCGGAGCCGCCCCGCATGATCACTGGTTGCCCTTCACCGCTCGCTTGCCCCACCTTCCACCCTTCGAAGCGTCGCCGCTCCCCAGATTCCCGTGCCGCATCCGCCGCCCGAAGCGGGGAAGCCGGTCTCCCGGCCGCAAAGGAGCGCCCGCCGCCGTCGATCCCCGCCCCCGGACCGGCGCAGAACGACTGCACCCGCCTGGGCCGGTCGGGTGGCGGGCGGCCAGGCCGTTGGGCGACCTTCGGGCTGCTCGGGCTGCTCGGGCTGCTCGGGCTGCTCGGGCTGCTCGGGCTGCTCGGGAGCGTCCCATTCCTGCCGGAGACGGCAGCGGTGGAGCAGTATCCCGCCGGAGTCCCGTGGTGGCCGTGCCCGACGGCGGAACGTCGGCAAACTGTGGCACGGGCGTCAGGCCGAGGTGACGGCGGCACGAGCGAGAGCCGCCGTCTCCCGCGGCGTACCGTCGATCGGGATGGCCGCGCCCTCTTCGTCGTCGCCCAGTGGTTCGATGTCGGCGAACTGCGTACGGAGCAGCTCGGGCGGCATGAAATGGCCCTGTCGCGCGGTGATCCGTGCGGCGATCAGCTCGGGCGAGCCATCGAGGTGGACGAAGAAGGCACTCGGTGCGGCGGAAGCCAGCCGGGCACGGTAGCTCCGCTTGAGCGCCGAGCACGTCACCACGCCGCCGCCGTCCGCATGGCCGGCCAGCCATCCTGCGATCTCGTCCAGCCAGGGCCGACGGTCCTCGTCGTCGAGCGGGTGGCCCGCTCGCATCTTCGCCACGTTGGGTGCGGGATGGAAGTCGTCTCCCTCGGCGTAAGGGACGCCGAGGTGCCGGGCCAGCAGTTGGCCCACCGTGGTCTTCCCCGAACCCGACACGCCCATGACGACGACCAGGGGAGCAGGGTGATGAGACATCCGGAGTCCTCCTTCGTACCGTGTCGCCTACAGCTCGATGACCACCTTGACGTCGTCAGGTCGCGGCGTGAACGCCTCCTTCGCGCGCTCCAGTGGCACCCGCCGGGTGATCAGGCGCTCAAGCCACGACGCGTCGGCCCGTGTCAGCGCCTCGGCGGCCTGGTGGTAGTGCCGCAGGTTGGCATTGACCGAGCCCACCACCGCGTCGTTCTGCAGCACGATCTCCCGGTTGAGGGCGCCCGCGTCCACGGTCATCCTGCGGCCGGCGGGTGACACGCCGGTCAGGCACACCACCCCGTAGGGTGCGGTGCCCGTCAGCGCGGCGAGGACAGGTTCGTTCGCTCCCGTGGCTTCGATGACGACGTCCGGGCACACGGCGGAGACGACCCGTTCGGCGTCCTCCGCGTGGTAGACGGCGCCCAGCTCCCGTACCAGAACAGGCTTGAGCCCTTCGGTCACCCGGTCGAGGACGTGCACCTCCAGTCCGCGCTGTGTCCCCAGCAGGGCGGCGAGCAGCCCGATGGGCCCCGCTCCCGTCACCAGGACGCGACGCGGCTCGAACCACGAACGGTCCCCGACACGCTCGACCTGCTCCCACGCCTTCGCCACCACGGTGGCCGGTTCCATGAGCACACCGACGCGCTCCAGACCCGGCTCCAGCTTCACCGCGTAGTCGGCTTCCACGCACCACGTCTGCGCGCCGTAACCGTCGATCTCCTTGATGCCGCGTTCGGTGTAGCGGCCGTTGCGGCACATGTCGAACTCCCCGCGGGCACAGGCCCCGCACGGTTCCGGGTCCGGCCGGCGCACCACCCCGGCGACGAGGTCACCGGCCGAGAAGCCGCTGCCGGGCGGCGCCTGGCGCACCTGTCCGAGGGACTCGTGCCCCAGCACCAGCCAGTCGCGGCCCGGCGGAGCCCACCCGTATTCACCCCGGGCGATCTCCCTGTCCGTTCCGCACACTCCCACCGCCAAGCCCTGCACCAGCAGTTCGCCGTCGGCGGGGGCGGGGTCGGGCACCTCCCGTACCTCCAGGGAATCCTGCTCTCCGGGCCGCACGGTCAGTGCACGCATCGCCCACCTCATCCTCTCGTCACGCGGTGCCTCATGCCGGGCGCGCGGCTGCCTGCCGTCCGCCTCGGCTTTACGTGTCTCCCGTTCACGTGTGTCCCGCTCAGGCCTTTTCAGCACCGGCCACACGGCCTCGTCCTTCCCGGACTCCTCCGGACACGGAGACGCGCGGGCCCTCGCGCGCTGCTCGGGCCGGGGGACGCGCGCGTTCCGGCATGCCGCGTTCCCCTCATGCGGCAGATGGGCGCCGGGGTCCAGGGTCACTCCTGCGGCAGATGGGTGCCGGGGTCCGCGGGTCACTCCCGCGGGGCGTCCTGCCGACGCCCGCCGGGGTCGGGTCCATGCCGGTCACCGTGCTCGCGGACGGGCTGCCGTTCCCCGTCGTGGTGGCGCTCCTGCCCCTGCGGCACGTTGTCCATGGCGCTTCCCGAACCGTACTGCGAGCGGGAGATCACGCTGAGACTGCCGTCCGTCTCCAGGACCACCGCGTGCACCAGGTCCAACGCCCCGGTCCCCTGGGCGCGGACCGCCTGGCGCACCTCGTCCGGTGTGACCCGTTGGCGTCGCATCGCCTCGTGGAGCAGGCGGCCCTCGTGCAGCAGCAGGGTCGGATCGGCCTTGACCAGCCGGCGGACGCCCCGGAAGCGGACCGACGCCCAGGCGGTGACGAACTGCAGCGTCACCAGCGAGCCCAGGGCGAGGGCCCCTTCCCAGAGGGCCACCTGCCGGTTGAGCAGGATGGTGGCCAGGGTCGATCCCAGCGCGACCGTGACCACCAGGTCGAAGGCGTTCATCTTCGACAGTGTCCGCTTGCCCGACGCGCGTACCGCGGCGATGAGGAGCGGGTAGGCCAGCGCCGCCATGACGAGTACGCGGAAGATTTCATTCCAGGAATCGAAGAACACGGTTCCACTGGTACCCGGTGCGAGGGTTTCCTCCCCGGAGTCCGCGTCCGAAGACGGATCCGTCAGGTCGGCGGCGACCTCGGCGTCGTCCGGCCGCGCCTCGGACGCCTTCCGGCCCCGTGCCTGCCGCCGGGAGCGCGGCCTGCTTCGTGGTCAGGCCGGCCGCCGGCTCGACCGGCCCTGCCTTTCGAGACCGCCGACGAGGCGCGTGCCGTCGCGCCGACCCTCAAGCGGATGCCTGCGGGTGAGATCGGCGTCATGGTCATCACCGTGGTCGCCGTGGTCGCCACCCACGACCTCGCCATCGGCGTCGTCGTCGGCGCGATCACCGCCATGGTCATCCTCGCCAAGCGGGTCGCCCACCTCGCCGAGGTCACCGCCGTCACCGACCCCGACCACTCCACGGTCGTCTACCGGGTCACCGGTGAGCTGTTCCTCGCCTGCTCCAACGACCTCGTCGGCCAGTTCGACTACGCCGGCGCCCCGGAGAAGGCCGTCATCGACCTCTCCGCCGCCCACGTCTGGGACGCCTCCTCCGTGGCCGCTCTGGACGCCATCGAGACCAAGTACGCCCAACGCGGCAAGACTGTCGAGATCACCGGCCTGAATGACCCGAGTGCCGACCTACACGGCAAGCTCACCGGCGAACTCGCGGGCAGCCACTGACCTGCGCGCCGCACGCCCACAGCAGAGGACCCCGGCCCAGCCGGCCGGGGTCCGCCCGTCTCGTCCTGGCGCTCTACTCCGGTGAAGGACCTCGGTAGGTGCCGAAGGTCCACAGATTGCCCTCCGCGTCCTGCACCGTGCACACGTACGCCGCGGCACCCGACCCGAACCGGGTCTCATGCGGCGCTTCGACCACCTCGCCGCCGGCGTCGACCACCCGCCGGTGCACCGCGTCCACGTCGTCGCTCACCACGTATACCGCGCTGGTGCCCGCCCGCATCCGCCCGTGCACGCTCTCCGTGTGCCGGGTCGAACCGAACACCAGCGCACCACCGCCGGGCCACCGCAGCTCAGCATGCCCGACCCCGCCGTGCTCATCCGGCGCGGCGACCACCTGCTCGAACCCCAGCACGTCGACCAGGAATCGCAGCGCCACCCTCGTGTCGTCGTAGTGCAGGACCGGCCATACGGAGGACGGAGAGACATCAGGCACCATGCCGCTCATCGTAGGCCCGAAGGCCACTACCTCCCAGAGCCCCGGCCACCGGCGGAACGAACCACCCCCCTGGTACCCCGGAGCTCTGATCAGTGCTCCTACAGAGGAACCCGAATACACCGGGTCCCACACCTCGAACGGCAGATCGCCGAGCTCGCCACACCGACCCCAACGGACTGCCCTTCGGGATCGACGTCGACCTTGACGTCAACCGGGGTTGTCCGGCGTCTGGCCTGGGCGCCGTCGGTGGCGGTCCTGCCGCTGCCGGAACGGTGCCGGCGGCGCCGGCAAGCGGCGCGCCAGGGCAACGGCGTGCGGCCGTAACCGCACGGTTCCTGACGGACCGGGGCGCGCCCATGCCCAGCTCGCGTGACCTTCGCTGCCGCAAGGCCGATACTGCCCACAGCAGGAATCCCGACCAGGCCGCACCCAACCGTCCGGCCGACCTGACGAGCCGTCACAAAGGACAGTGTCGAGTCAGCGTCAGTACCGCACGAACCCGCTTCGAGCCGTCACGAAACGCCAGGACCGAGAACCGCTCCCACCCACTCTGAACAGCAAAGACGCAGGTCAGTGACTGGCCTGTCAGGCTTCCCAGGAGGTACCCATGAGGATGCTCATCAACGTCCCGTAGTTTGGCGCGGCCGCAGGTCACGACCATGCTCGGAGGCACTTGGTCAGCAAACTCCCAGCATGAGTCAGGAGACGTGTACTTGGCGACCCAGCTCGTCCGCGGAATGGGCAGCTTCTTCAAGAGTTGCGCCTGCGCCCGCCAGAACCGTTGCGCCCACCCGTACATCATTCGCTATCGCGATGCCGCCGGACGCCAACGCGAGGAGACTGGGTACTCGACACAGCAGACGGCGCTCGACCGACTGACCAAGGTCTACGAAGAGAAACGGACCACTCCTCGCGCCCAAGCCGACCTCAAGCGTGAGATCGGCAAGCAACGTTTCAAGCACTACGCTTCCGCTTGGCTGACGCGGCAGCGTCATTACGCGGCTGGCAGCGTACGCACGGTCAAGCAGGTACTCGACCGCCAGATCTTGCCCGTGCTCGAGTCCCGGCGGATCAACACGTTCACGGCGACGGTGGTCGACGACTTCATCATGTCGATGGAGGAACGTTCCGTCGGGCTGGCAGCACAACAGAACGCCTTCGACACCCTGAAGAAGATCCTTCTCGACGCGCGACGCCGCGGCGGCATCGCCGAGGACCCCTTTGAGGGAGTCATCCCGCCCGAGTACATCCCCCGGAAGATCACCATCCCAACCTTGGACGAGATCCACGCCCTCAAGGCCGCCGCAAACGATGGCCTCGGGCTCGTAATCGACCTCATGTCCGGTTGCGGTCTCCGCAACGGGGAGGCATACGCCGCAAACACGGAGCGGATGGTCGCCGACGACGTCTACCGCATCACCGAACAGATTGAAGGGAAGACGCGTGAGCGGGTACCTCTCACTGACACGAACGGCTACCTTTTGCGAACCCAGCGCTCCTCCTACTGGGCACACACGACGCTCGACTATCAATGGAGCGCCGCGAAGAAGCGAGCAGGGATCACCAGGAGATTCACCACCTACTCCCTGCGTCACTTCTTCGCATCCAACTGCCTGGCCAGAGGGATACCCATCACGGATGTCGCCGAATGGATGGGACACAGGAATATCAACATGACATTCAAGATCTACCGGCACCTCATGCCAGCATCGATCGGGCGCGCTGCGAAGCTCTTGAACGAGGGCTTGTAGCACGAAGGGGGGCGGTACTCCACCCGCCCCCCCTTTATTAATAGAAGACCTTTTGCTGACGAGCCCAACTATCCAGGTCGTCAACTCTGAATCTGAGCTTTCCACCGAAGTAGTACCGTGGTACTCCGTGACGTTGAGAGTCCCGATACATCCAACGTCGACTAACGCTGAGGTAGGACGCTGCTTCGTCTACTCCCACGTACCGACGCCTCGTCTCATACCGAGTTTCTCGATCCAGCCCATCTCCGTTCATGCTGCTGCCTCGAGGGCGGCTTGCCCAGTGATTGAGGTGCCTGCCGATCCGTCAGCATCGACGTCGGTACGACGCTCCAGACGGAGCAGCTTCTGCACATGCGCCTCAGAAACCTTGAGAACTCTGGCGAGCAGCAGAGTCGATGTGTTAGAAGCTACAGCCCACCGGATCAGTTCCTGCTTTTCCCTTCTGGTGAGATGTACATCTCTCCCAGCCAGCGCTGCCGCGACTCTAGCGGGATCACACCGCAGGTCGAACTTCTGCCGGACTGCCCGACGCTCCGCCTCCGTCAGACCGCCTCGTATGCCGGCAGCGTCTCTGCATTCCAACGCCGCTTCAAGGCACGTCTTTCTCACTGCGCAGGATGAGCAGACTTCTTTTGCGAGCAGAATATGCTCGTCGTTCGCGACCGGGCTGGGAAAGAAGAGATCAGGGTCTCTCATCACCTCAACTGCCCTGGCGCATGCAGCGCGCTGCTGCCAGGTCTGGTCCCCTCTAGCCCTGATAGCGGGGCGTTCTTCGCTCATCACTGGCGCTTCCTGTTCGATGCCTACGTGCAACCTGTCGACCCGAGGCGGTCGGCAGAGACACAAGCATCCGTACATACGCCGGTTTTGCTAACCGGCAATCGTCGGCTATGTTGGCTGGCCTCGCCGCGCCTTCGAGCCCGCCCCTGTTGGTCGACCATGGTCGACGGAATGCCTCCGCCCGCAGGCTTATCCGCCACGCTTCTCTTAGGGCTCGCAGAGAATCAACATGTTGGTTTGATCTTCGTGGGGTTGCTGTTGGCGAGGAACGCGGTGACGTCAGCAGGTGTCCGGAATCTGGCTGTCGAAGGTGGGATGGTGCAGCCTTGCTCGGCCAGGAGGGGCTGGACTTGGTGAACGGCCCTGGTGAGGGTGCTGGTGTTGACTCCGAAGAGCTGGGCGAGGAGGTCGCGGGTGCCGAGTTTGCGCAGGTAGAGCACGGTGGCCAGGACTCTGTCGGCGGTGGTCAGCTTGTCCTTGGCCCCAGCGCCCCGGGCACGGATGCGCTGGCCTCCTCGCTGCCGGAGCCGTCCTTGCTCACGTAACTCATCCAATTTCCCGGCCAGTTGGCTGATGAGTTCGTCCAGCGCCGGTTCGGGCATGCCGGTCAGCTCCGGGTTGCGCAGACACCCGGCGCAGGGCTGTGGGGACGGGGCACCGGCCGGTGGTGGGGTCGTGGCTGCGCTGGTGGTGTCGCGAGGTCGGGGGTGGAGGGTGTAGTTCCAGTCGCCGTGGAAACGATGCCGGTGCATGGGCAGAGCGTCGATGTCGCTGTCGGTCACCTTGATGCCGGTGTCGTAGGTGCCCGGGTCGAGTTCGGCGTGGACGGTCAGCCCGGTGCGGGTGGTGGTCGCCGCGATGCTGTTCACGATGACGTCGTGGCTGGTCAGCGGGCGGCCACGCCAGTTCATGGAGATGTGGGAGAACAGCCGGTGCTCGATCTTGTTCCACTTCGAAGTGCCCGGCGGCATGTGGCAGACCGTGATGTCCAAGTGCGTCTCGGCAGCCAGGGCGGCGAGTTCGGTCTTCCAGGCGCGGGTGCGGTAGCCGTTGGACCCGCCCGCGTCCGCGGTGATCAGCAGACGGGTGGCGGCCGGGTAGTCGTGCCGGCCCCGGGCCTGCCACCAGCGGCGGATGGAGGCGACGGCGAACGCGGCGGTGTCGTGATCAGTGCCCACGGTGACCCAGCCGGTGTTCGCGGCGATGTCATAGATTCCGTAGGGGATCGCCTTGCCCGGTCCCTGCCGGTCCGGGAAGTCGTGCGTCTTGACCAGGGCCGGCTCACCGGCCGGCCGCCACTGGCGGCCCGCGTTCTTGTAGTCGCCGACGAGTTCCTTCTTCTTTGTGTCCACGCTGATCACCGGCTGGCCGGCGCCCATGTGTCCTCTGGCCTGCTCGTTGATGTAGCGGAACTGGGCGTCGCGATCCGGGTGCTGCCTGCCCTCGAGGGTCTTGGCGCCGGCCTGCAGGCTGAAGCCCTCCTCACGCAGCAGGTCCCCGACCGTGTCCGCGCTCACTCGGTGCCCCTGACCGGTGAGCTCGGCCGCGAGGTTTCTGGTCGACTTCACCGTCCAGCGCAGCGGCGACATCGGATCACCCCGTTCGTCGGGTTCCACCAGGGCCAGCAGCGCGGGCCGCAGCCCCGGATCAAGATCCGCGGACCTCTTCCGGCCACCACCGGGCCTGCGCACCCGGCCCAGGGGTTCCTCGCCGGTCTCCAGCTCGTCCACGCCCTTGCGGACCGTCGTCTCGCTGACCCGGGCCGCCCGCGCGACCGCCCGGATACCGCCGTGGCCCAGGATCCGGGCTTCGGCCCCCATCATCAGCCGCCGCTGTCGCTCGTCGAGGTGCGGGAATAACACCTCGAATCTCATGGCGAGTTGACTGCGAACCTCGTCAGAGACGCTCATACCACAACAACGAGCCGCATCACGGGAAGCAACACCTTGATTCTCTGCGAGCCCTTAGCCAAGCGAGATCCCGGCTGGTTGGGGGAGGCCAGCCGGGGCAGCTCAGGGGCACGGATGCCCGAAGGTCGTCGCCTCTCGAGGGCAGGCGACCAGCGCCTGCAACCGGACGATCCTCCCCGGGGAAGCTTCAGATGTGTTGATCAACGACTGGTGTGCTGTGCTTTGGCCAGGTCTCGGCGCTGCCGTGCGGCCCGGATTTCCGTCAGCGCCACGACGATGGCAGCGGCGTTGAAGGGAAAGGACACTGCGTTTGCCACTTCCGGCAGGCCGAAGGCACGCAGGAGGCTTGCAATGGCGGAGGCGAAGAGGAGGGCCAGCGGAAGACAGCGGCGCCACCGGGGGAGGTCCCGTATCCGGAACACGGTGACGGAGCCCCAGAGGGTGAAGGCGAACAGGGCGATGCCGAGGGCGGCGACGGCGAAGAGCATTGGGGGGGTTCCTGTCGGGCGGTGGCGAGGTCGGCTTGCACACTGTAGATCGTCGACGATGGCTCGGGGTGGGGTGCCGTGCACCCCACCCCGATCGGTCAGTGCTCAGGCATCATCCCTTGGTGTAGACGATGCGATAGCTGGAGACGTAGGTCCGTGATGTCCGAGCCCAGCTCCAGCCGCCGGTACGGGTCCACTTCTTGCCGGTGAAGGCTATCCGGTAGGTGGTGCGGTCCCGGTAGGAGTACTGGTAGCGGGTCTCGTGGGTGGCCAGGATCTTCTGCTTGCCCCAGCCGTACCAGGCCACGACCTTGCACTTGAAGACGTACTGCTTGCGGTAGCGGTACTGGCGCTTCCACGCGGTGATCGGCAGCGGACCCCAGTCGCCGCTGACGACGTCCCAGCCCCAGTGATAGTTGTAGTTCTGCCAACTGCCGTAGGTCCACCGGGTGGTCCGCAGGACCTTGGTGAAGCTACGGCCGGTCCACGCGTGCTTGGGCACCCGGCAGGTGGCGCAGCCGGTGACGTCGTCGCTGTTGACCGGGTCGGCGCAGGCATAGTCGTAGGCGTTGCAGCTACCGCCGGGTATCGGGTCGCCGGTCAGGAACCGGCCGGTGGCCGGGTTGTACAGGCGCACGCCCATGAGCAGGAGGTTGGTGCGTGTTTCTGCTGAGCGGTGCTGACCGCCGTGCCAGCCGTAGCGGACCGTGCTCGATCCTTCGGTGCGGTTGCCGAATTCGTCCGTGGTCAGGACCGTGGCGACCTGCCCGCTCGCGGTCGGGAGCTGGAGCACCACGTCACCGTGCAGGTTGACCAGCTGGAGCACGGTGCTGCCGGTCTTGGTGGTGGTGGCTGCCAGGTTTCCGTCGAAGCCGTTGACGTTGCGGGTGAGCGCTCCGCTCGTGGTGTCTTCGACGATCCAGCGAGGGCTGTCGGCGTCCGAGCTGTAGTGGTTCAGCTTGGACTGTGTCCGGGCCCAGCTACCGGAGGCGTTGGATTCGACCGTCCACCCGCGGAAGCGCAGTTGGGAGTCGAGGGACCACGTCTGCCGCTCGGAACCGGCTGTCTGCTGACGTACCAGGTCGTTGTTGTGGTACGCGAGCGTGGTGCCGGGCGCGGTCGTGGTGCGGCCGAAGGCGTCGTAGCCGTAGCCGCTGTCGACGAGCCGGTCGGCGCTGTCGTAGGCGTGGGTGGTGGTGGTAGCGCCGCTGGTGGTGCACTCCAGCCCGGGTGCGGCGGCCGCAGTGGCACGCGTTTTGCGGTTGGAGTTCTTGTCGAAGGTGTAGCTGCGGGTCACGCAGACGGCGTCGACCGTGTCGTCCTCGGTCTTGGTGAGTCGGCCTGCCTTGTCGTAGGTGAAGGTCTGGTTGGCGGTCTGTCCGGCGGAGCCAGTGTAGGTGGCGCGCTGGCCGTGCACCGTGGGCAGCAGGTTCTCGGAGAAGAGGACCGCCCCGTCGATGTCGCGGCTGTAGGTGCGCTCGGTCGGCTGGCCGGCCGGGTTGGTGGTCTGGCGCATGGTGAAGCCACCGGGCAGCTTCTGGGTCTGCACTTGGCCGTCGGCGTCGTAACTGACGGTGAAGGTGCCAGCCACTGAGTCGGTGATGGTGGATGGCAGACCGCGGGGGTCGCTGGTGGTGTCGTAGCCGTAGGTGGTGCTCGAGGGCACGTTGTCGCTCACCTGGAGCGGGTGGCCCTCGGCGTCGTAGGTGCTGGTGGTGACACCGCCGTCGGCGTCGGTGTACGAGAGCAGGCGACCCAGCTTGTCGTAGGTCTTCCTGATCGTGCCGCCGTCGGCCGAGGTGATGGTGGCTGCCTTGCCACTGGTCGCGTCGTACGTGGTGGTGACCGCGGGGACAGCGGTGCCGAGGCCGCCGGTGACGGCAACCTTGCTGGCGCGGCCGGCCGCGTCGTACTCAGTCGTCTTCAGGCGGGTACTGCCGCCTGCGGTCTCCGTGAGCTTGGAGGTTTCGCCCCAGCGGTCGTACTCGGCCAGAGTGGTGACCAACTCGGCCGGGTTGCTGCCGCCTCCGGTGATGGTGGCGGCGGGCCGGGTGCGGCACACCTCGTCGGCCCACTCAGGTCGGCCCGCGCAGACGCCGGTGCCATCACCGGTGTAGTACTCGGTGATCAGGGTGCCGGCGTCCGAACCGGTGGAGGCGGGCAGGCTGCGGCTGATCTGCCGGCCGGCCGCGTCGTAGGTGGCCTTCTCAGTGATGGCCAGGCCGCCGGGGTCCTGAATGGTGCTGGTGGGCTGGCCCTTGGCCCAGTCGAAGACCGTCTGGGTGACGCGGGCGTCGGCCATCAACGTCGGCCAGTTGCGCGGCTGCCCGCCCTCGGTCGTCTTGGTGACCTTGTCGGAAACGGTGGCGGTGCCGTCGGTAGGGCGTCCGTTGTCGTACTCCATCACCGCGCGGTGACGAGCCATGAGCTGGTCGCCCGCGGCTGCCACCGTGGTGGTGCCGTCCTTCAGGTCCGTCTCGAGGACCACGCGGTGGAGCGGCCCCAGCGTTTCCAGCTCCCGCGAGCCGTCGGCGCTGTAGATGCCGCGGTTCGACAAGAGCTCTGCACGCTCGGCGGCCGGGAGGCTGCCGATGCCGAGGTCCGCCAGGGCAGCCCTTTCCGCAGCCGTGGCCCCCAGGGCGAGTGCGCGATTGGCCGCGGAGAGCTCACGGACCGCGTTGCCGAACTCGTCGTACTCGGTGGTGGTGACATTCTTGGCCGGGTCCAGGGTATTGACCTCGCGGCCGGAGGCGTTGAGGTAGGAGACCATGGCGCGACGGTAGTCCGCGGAGCTCAGGGCGCTGCCGTCGTTGGACGACGGACGTGCGTCCGTGGGGAACACTGCCGTGGCGTCGGTGGGCGCGTCGAGCTGGCCCCAGCCTCTCACGTCGGCAGCGCCCATCGCCTTGGGAGCCTTGGTGCCCGTCAGCGGCACGCCGTAGACGACGGTGGTCTGGGCGACGTTGCCGTCTGTCTCGTCGGCCGACCCCGCCTTCAGCGTGGGCCGGTTGACCTTGAGGAGCATGCCGTCACCGGCGACCGGGTCATTGCCAACCTTGCCGTAGGAGAAGGTCCACGGCAGCTGGCCGGGCGGGGTCAGCTCGGTGACACGGCCTGCCGAGTCGTAGGCGTACGCCGTCTTGAGTGCCGGCGAGATCCGTGGGTCCCAGGTCTCGCGGAGCCGCCCGGCGTCGTCGTACGCATACTTGGCGACGCTGGTCGCCGTCGAGGAAGCCGCACCGGGCGAGGTCGCCCACACCCGGATCTCGGCCACCTGGTCCTTGAAGTTCCCGAAGGCCAAGGACGTCGCGGTGGTCGAGGAGGCGTACACGAACTCCAGTACCCTGCAGCCCTTGGTGGCCGGGGTGGCTTCGCATGTGCCTACGGTGACGGCGCTGGTCGCTGCGATGATCCGCTTGGGGCGGGCGAGTACCTTGCCGTTCACGGTCACGGACTCGGAGACGACCTCGGTGGTGGAGTTGGCCTGTCCGTCGACCAGGGAACGGCTGACGGCCCACGCGGTGCCGGCGGTGCCGACCCGGCTGAACGTGGTCACGGTGCCTTCGGTGTCCGACAGTGTGAGGTCACCCGTGGCGAGGCTGCCTTTAAGCGTCAGGTTCTCCGCGCCGGGTTCGGGGATCCAGCCGGTTTTGGACGCGTTGGCGGTGAAGGAAACCGTGCCGCCGTCGGAGGCCACGACGTCCAGCGAGGTGCCCGATGTCTTGCGGATCTCGGAGTAGTCGGACTCGACGGCTTGGGCAGCGGTGCCCGTTACCCACTCCTTGCCGAAGATCGCGGCCTGCCCTTCCTGGTCGGCTCCACCGGTGGGCGTACGCGAGGAAGCACTGCGTGTGACACTCATGTCCAGCACCGAGACATCGCTGCCCGACAGGGTGTAGTCACCCGTGAGAAGGTTGAGCGAACCGGGACCGACTTCCGAGGTCGCGGCGCCGTCGGCATTTCGGTCCACCACGACGGTCAACGGCTGGGTGGCCCCGGAGGCTCCGTTCGGCCCAGTGAAGTCAGCCTTGACCTGCACAGTGCCGTCAGGCGTGACCGTGTCGGTGACGTTCCAGACGAGCGGTGCGTTCTGGCCAGTGGCCAGCGGCACAGGCCAGGCGGACAGCGGCTGGCCGCCGACCGTCACATGGCCAACTGGCATCTTTACCCATGCATCCGCGGCGGAGCGACGCCAGGAGAACGACACCTGGGCGTACTTGCTCGCGTCCGCCTCGGCGACCAGAGGCACCCGGCGCGCGGTGCGCTCACCGTCAGCGGGCTGAACGAATCCGCCCGGACCGGCATGGAAGGTGTACTCGGTGGCGTCCGAGGTGTTGGCTGCCTTATCGACGGAGCGGACCTGAAGGGTCTGGGTCCCGTCCCTGGGCGGCACGACGCTGATGGATTTGTCCGCAGCGGAGCCGCCGGTCGCAACCTTGGTCCACGTCACCCCGTCCAGCGACCACTCCAGCCAGTTGTGGTCGGTGGCGGGCGGGGTCACCGTGAAGGTGCCGGACTGGCCCGCGCCCTTTACCCAGGCGTTCGTCGGGTAATCCGTAGAAGTGATCTTCGTGGGGGCCGAGGGAGCGCTAGTGTCGACGGTGAAGGTCTTCCACGCCGACCAGCCGACGTTGTAGTGCGCACCGTCATACGGCGAGGTGCGGAACTTGTACGTCTTGCCGTTGGTCAGCACACCGGACGGCACGGTCACCGATGCTGGCTGGCCGGACGGCACGTACGGGGAGACGATGGCGTTGCCGACCTGGGCGTTGGTGGCGCTGTCGAAGATCTGGAAGGTTCCGTTGACCTTGTCCCCGTCGGCGTCGATGAAGGTGTCACGCAGTGTCGGCGTGGTGGTGTTGACCATGTAGGCGCCGCTGTAGGAGTAGTACGGCGGTCCGGCTTCCTGCTTGGTCCCGGTGCGCGGCCGGTAGTTGTAGTTGACCACCAGCTTCGGCGGATTGGAAGCAGCATTGGCCGAGTTCACCCGCTTCCACTGCTCGACCACGGTCTCGCTGGTCGCGCGCAGACCCATGTGCCCGCGCGCGGCCTTGCCGGAAGCCCATTCCTGGACCAGGGCGGTGACGTCGGCGTTGATCCAGCCATCGGGCGCCGAGGTACACGACGGGTTGCCCTTGGTCTCCGTCGACGTGGCCTTCTTCGCCGTCCAGGCGGGCTGTGCGGTCCATCGTGACGAGGTCGAAGCAGCGCCCGAGGACCAGACCTCCCACGGGTATGCCTTGCAGTCGGTGTTGCCGGAGTGGAAGTTCCACAGCGACAGCTTGGCATCCGTCACCAGCGCGTCGGCGATCGACGCGGTGTTCCACGAGATGAAGGAACGCGCGGTACGCGGGGTGCCGTCGGCGTTCTTCGTGCCGGGATTGCCGAGATCCAGCTCGACATCCGTAGACCAGTCACGGGTCTCGCCCTGCTGCACGTAGGTGTCGAAGACACTGGCCAGAGCGGAGGTCGACGGGTCCACCGTCACCGGGTACTTCGTGGCCGGGTCGGCGAGGAACTCGGCATCTGGGGTGATCACCAGGTCGACGCTGGAGCCGCTGGCCAACACCTTCATTGCGACCGGCACCCGGCGGGTGTGCTCGCCGGAACGCTCATCGACGGTGGAGTCCCACATCACCGGCGCAGGCATGAGGGCCTGCTTCTTGTTCTTCTTGTCGGTGAACAGCACGCTGCCGTCTGCCTGCTGCTTGGCCTTCAGGCCCTTAGAAGCCGTATCTCAACCGAACGTGATCCCTTGATTCCTGCTGGTCAGGCATGGTTTCGCTCGGGTTGAGGGAGGCATCGCGACGTCTTGTGTCCGCTTCATGGTCGAGGGGTGCGCGGTGGCGTCGGTGCTGGGAATGCTGGAGGAGCGAGAGGCGGCTGCCCGCGTGCGGGTGGAGGGCTTGCGGGAGGAAGTTGCGCGGTTGGCTGAGGTGTTGGAGGCTGCGGAGATCGAGCTGGACCGGCGGGTGATCGCGCGGGAGGAACTGATCGAGGCCCTGGCAGTATCTGCGGCCGAGTCCACTGCCGTGACCACGACCGAGGCGGAGGAGGAAGCGGCACCGTCGCTCGCCCCGGTGCCCGGCTCGACGGTGCCGCCCTGGCGGGAAGGGCTGCCGGTGACGGCTTTGGCGCCGGACTATCAGCGGATTGTGGGCGTGCTGGAACAGCAGCGGTCTATGGGTCACGGGCCGCTTCGAGCGAAGGAGATCGCGGTGGAGCTGGGCCTGGGGGCGACACCGGCGAAGGTCGAGGGGTTGCGGTCGAAAGCCCGGCGCCTGGCGGAGCGCGGGTGGCTCCTCCTGGAGGCGTCGGGGGCATTCAGTGCTGGCCGGCGGCCCGTGGTCGTGCCAGACGCCGGCTCATCCGCGTGACCATCGACCACCGGATCATCGCCTCGCTGCTGGCCGGCAACGTCTCGTAGTCCCGGGCCAGACGGCGGGAGTTCATCAACCATGCGAACGTGCGCTCTGCCACCCACCGCCTCGGCAGCACCACGAACCCTGTCATGTCGTCGGTGCGCTTGACGATCTCCAACGTCAGGGCGAGTTTGTCCCGGCACCAGCCGACGAGGGAGCCGGTGTAGCCGCCGTCGGCCCAGACGAGGGTGATGTCGCGGTGCAAGCCGCGCAGCCGGGCCAGCAGGCCCGCCGCGGCGTCCCGGTCGCCGATGTTCGCGGCAGTGACCGCGACGGTCAGGAGCAGGCCGAGGCAGTCGGTCACGATGTGCCGCTTGCGGCCCGGCACCTTCTTCCCGCCGTCGTAGCCGCGTGAGGCGGACGGCACCGTCGCGGCGGCCCGCACCGACTGCGCGTCGATGATCCCCGCCGTGGGCTCGGCCTCACGACCTTCGCGTTCACGGACCCTCCCACGCAGCCGATCGTGGAACTCAGTGATCAGCCCGTGCTCGCGCCAGCGGCGGAAGAAGGCGTAGACCCGGCCCCAGTCGGGAAAGTCCGCGGGCAGCGCCCGCCACGAGATCCCGCCCGCGACCAGGTAGCGGATCGCGTCCAGCAGCTGGCGGTGGCAGTAGCCCTCAGGCCGTCCGCCCCGCCCTTGGAACCAGCCCGGCACCGGCAGCAGAGGCCGGATAGCCGCCCACTCCGCGTCCGTCATGTCCGACGGATACCGGCGCACCCGCTCCGGATGGTCGGCCGCGTTGCCGTACACGTGCGCGAGGCAATCACACGATGGTGCTGCCGAGTTGAACTCGACGAGCTCGGACACGTACAACAAGGACACCAGGGCCTCCCGGCACTGCTCGGTCAGATTCGCATCCCCGAGCTACCGAGAGGCCCTGTCTCCATGCGCGCACAGCGGGAAGTTCACCCAGGCGGGAAGCCCGTTCGAACCACACGTTCCGTCATCGGTTGAGATACGGCTTCTGAGGCCCTCACCTCACAGGGAGGTGATCTCCAGGGTGAACAGACCGTAAATGCTGCTCACTTGGCCGAGGCCAAGGGTGCACAGAAGGATGTCAGTGGCCGGCCCTGTCTGGGTGGCGACGACAGAGTCGCCGGCGAAAAGCCCGGAGGTGACGGTGCCGGTGACGGTGAACAGGAGAACCGCCCCCGCCACGCTGGTCGTGTAGTTGAAGCTGATGGTGCTGGTCTGGCCCGTGTTCCAGACGATCGTCCGGGTGGCGCTGCCGCTGTCGAGAAGTTCCAGACAAGACCGGGCGCGGGGCGCACCGACGGCTGACACCGTACCTGAGGTGAGCGCCGGCACCGAGGTCGAGACACAGGGGCCGAACTGCCACTGCTGTGTTGAGGTCACGACCTGTG
Organism: Streptomyces sp. JK94; assembly: GCF_053613315.1. Classification (NCBI taxonomy): domain Bacteria; kingdom Bacillati; phylum Actinomycetota; class Actinomycetes; order Kitasatosporales; family Streptomycetaceae; genus Streptomyces; species Streptomyces sp. JK94. Next base: position 125,895 of record NZ_JBSICH010000019.1, read on the forward strand.
AGGTGCTGGTCAGCGGTGGAGTGTAGGTCGTGGTTCCGCTGCTCGGCGGGACGCAGGTCACGTCGAGCAGACCGCTTGCGGCGGCGTTGGCGGGCGCGGCAGCCACCAGCGCTCCCGCAGTCATGCACACCAGTGCCGTGATCAGCGTACTCAGCTTCTTCCAGGGCGTTGTCTGCTGTTTGTTCCTCATGCGAAAACTCCTTTTCCCGGGGATGGATAGCGTCCTGTGCTGCTCCATGTGGGCAAATCACTGCGCGAAAGGGCGGAACCCGGGCCGTGCGGACGTTTGATTGTTGGCACCCGGATGCGGGAGAGACCATGGCCTGAGGGGGCCATCCGCACACTGGCCCGTCCCGGCGTCATCGCGCCCGATCACCACACACCTGTGTGAAACGCAGATGCTGCGGTGCACGCGGCGGCTGCTGCCGAAACCACCGACCAGATAGAGGAGGCAACCCGCGGAGACGCCGTCTCTGAAACGGTCCGGACGTGGAAGGCGTCATGGCCAGGAAGCGGCGGTGCTGTAGCTGGGATCAGACGTTGACGAGGGTCAGCACGACAATGCCGCTGAGCGAGGTGATGCCTTGGGGGGGTGGCGCAGGCTGCCAGGCCAGCCACGAGACCGGGATAGGTGACCTCCTCGATGACGACCCCTCCGGAATACCGGCCAGTGGAGATGGTGCCGTTCCTGGTCACCACGACATTGCCGCCCACACTCGTGGCGCTGCGGGTGAAGGTGAACGTGCTCACTCCGCCATCGGCCCATGCGATCTGATGCGATCCCGCCCCGATGCCCAGCAGTGTCTGGCAACTTGCCTGCGAATTACCTGATTTGACCGGGTGTGTGGCTGTCGTGGTGAGGGGAAGCTCTCCCACACGCACGCAGGTCGAGTACACGCCGCTGCGCGTGAACGTGGTGTTCTGGACAGTGTTGGTCAGGCCCGGCTGAGCCGTCTGCGTCTCCACGCCCTGGCAGGTGACGCTGAGGGCTGCGGCATGAGCCGCTCCAGCCGGCAGCACCGAGACAGCCAGCGGCGTGGCGGCGGCCAGAGCGAGCACGCGCCAGCGCCTGCCGCGACGGGCCTTCGCCGAGGCGCCGGCCGCGCGGTCAGGAGACGATGTGGAGGCGGCAGGTGTGGCTGCTCCTCTCGGGGCTGTCGCCAGGCGGCGGACCGCCGGTATACCCGTGTTCACGGGCTTCCTCCTGTCGATGACTGCGTCCGGGGCCGTGCTCGGGTGCTGCGCGGCGCGGGCGATGAACTCGTCCGCAGATGTGTCCGTTCAGCCAGCGTCCAACGCCTCCTCCATGGCTCCTTCGGAGGGCCCGCCCATCCCCTCCAACAGGGTGGGCGGGGATGTGCCGGGCGGCTCAGAGGAAGGTGACGACGATGGGACCGGAGAGGGAGGTGATCCCGCCGGGGCTGAGGCAGCCGAGCAGGTCGGTCGTGACGGCCAGGGTCGTGTGGCTGGCGGTGTCGCCGGCGAAGACTCCGGAGATGACGGTTCCGACGGTGGTGAGGACTGTCTGACCGCCGGGCTTGAGGTCGATGGTCAGGGTGTAGCGGACGGTGCTGCTGGAGCCGTCGTTCCAGTGGTAGACGATGTTGAAGGCACCGGGGCTTCCTCCCACGCACGACAGTGATCCGGTTCCCTGGAACGATCCCGTTCCTCCCGTGATGGAGGGATGCGTCGCCGAGACGCAGGGACCCAGCACCAGGTTGGAGTCGAACGAGACCTGCTGCGGGAGGAGGGTCAGGCCGGGGTTGTAGGTGACGGTCTGCAGTGCCGGGCATGCGAGGTCACCCGGCAGGGCCGACGCGCTGCCCGCGCCCGGCCCGGCGACCAGCAGGCCACTGACGAGCAACCCGAGAGCGCTCAAGCGCGCGACGAGTTTCTTTACCATGATGGGCTTCCCTTCCGGGACATCGGCATCAAGGGGCCGGCATGCGGGTCGCGGCGAGGAACCCGTCAGCGTTCACGCGGTGAGGGCGGTGCGGCAGGCACCCGGCCACGCACCGCAGACCGCGATGCTGTCCGATTATCAGCACCCGGATATGCGAGGAGCCATGGCCCGAAAGGGCCACCCGCGCACTGGCCCGCCCGGGCGCACCCCGCCCGATCGCCACACACCCGTGTGAAACTGCACGACCGGGATGAGCTCCGCAGGCTTCGGACGCGAGGTGTCGGTCGACGCGTGCCTCGTGGTTCTGGATCACTTTCAGTGCCGGGGCCACGGAGGATCACCACAACCGTGATCAGGGCGTGGGCATCCGCGTGCTGCTCGCGCACCCAGTCGGACAGACGGCCCGACTGCCGTGGTTCATCCGGGGAGATCGGCGCTGGCGCCGAACTCCCCGGGGCTCGGAGGCGCGGAGGGGGGCAGTGTTCGCCGGCTCGCGCAGCTGCAGGGGGCGGTGCTGGACGACCGTCTTCCCGACGGCCCCGGCCAGCGGGCGCCCACGGGTCGCGGCGTTGCACTCCCCGTGTGAAATGCACGCCAGCCGTGTCCTTGCGCGCTCCCTGTACAGCTCCCCCCTGCGGCAAGACAGTTGAACCTGCGGAGGCGGCGAGTTCCCTGCCGGAGCAGCACGAATGCCCGAGCCGGGGATACACGCGACCGTCACCGCCTTACGGCTGTTCCCCTCCAGGGTTTACCGGAAGGCCCCGCCATGGCGAAACGTATCGGCACCTCCAGCAGAACCGGTCCACACGCCGCGCTCACCGGTGTGACGGCCTTGCTGTTCCTCCTCGTCAGTCTCCTGACCCTCATAAGGCCGGCAAGCGCACGCGAGAGCGGGCTGCTGGGCGTGACCTGCATTCCGCCCAGCAGCTCCAGCACCTCCTACAGCCCGCCGTTGACCAGCACTCCCCAGCCGAGTACGACCTCGTCGAGCTGGCAGCTGGGGCCCTGCGTCTCCGCCTCGATTCCAGGCCTGACTTCGGGGACCCACTCCGACACAGGCACGCTCCGCCCACGGTCCTGCCTGGAACTGCTGGGCAGCGGAGCACTGACCGCGGCGGTGACCTGGAACACGGGCGACACCAGTACGCTGTCGATGAACCGGACGACGACAGTGGCCGGAGCAGTCATGATCGTTACCATGACCGGCACAGTCACCAGCGGCCTGTTCGCGGGTGACACAGTCATAGTCACCTTCACCGGGCCGGCCACCGACATCTTGCTGTGCACCGCCGGACTGGGAACGGTCTCCAGCGTCTACTCAGCCATCGCCCTGGAGATCACTTCCGTGTGAGAATCCGATGCTCCTCCGGTCACACCGCTGGACTGTTCACTGGAGACGGAGACCGAGCAGCTCATCAACGAACTCCTCAACGGCTCCCGAGGGGCGAGGTCCTGTAGGTGCAGAGTCCTGCGACACGCAGTGCTGCGCAATGTCACGGGCCTCTATAGGGGCGTATCGGCATGGTGGCGGATGAGTGCTTGCCACCGGCGCTCGAAATCCACAGCCTCTTCGGCGATGAGGTCGGGGAGACGGGCTTGTTGTGCTGGCCGGTGATACCCCGGCCTGCGCAGGCTCGCGCAACCTCCGACGGCGCCGGGGCATCAGTGCGGGCCCGCTGCTCGGCCCAGACGTTGTAAACGCGCCAGCGCAGGAAGTGGCATTTCAGATTGGCCGGGCTTGTGGGCTTTTTGCCCCGTCCGGACAACCCCTTGTCTGCGCAGTAGGCCGAGAGTTCCTTATCGCTGGGCTCACTCCCCCTCTGCTCCTGGTACTCCATCCACGCGAGGTAGTACCGGTCGGGAGTGGTGAGGCCTCCGAAGAGCTTGCGCCCGGTCCCCGCCACCGAATACGCGCCGGGACGCACCGTTGCGCTCCCCGTGTGAATGGCGCGCTTCTCCTGTACTTGCGCACTCCCTGGACGCCACCACGCGCCTAGCCGACGGTGAAACCCACGGAGGCGGCCGTCCCGGCAGCCCCGAGGCACACACCTCGTCCGAGCAGACCTGACTGGAGCAGACATGGAACGAACCGACCGCCCAGTCATACGCATTGCCCGCAGGCCGGTGGTCCAGTTGGCCCGGGCGGGCGTCCTGCTGGCCGCGTTGCTCGGCGCGACCTTGCCGGCGACGGCCGCCCAGGCCGCCGGACCGTCCGCGCTCGTCACGTGTCTGGGACAGCAGGTCACCGACTACAACCCGGGCCTGCACCTGACGCAACCGCGGGACGTCATCTACCAGGCCAACGGCACCTACTCCTCCTGCCCGCTCAACGACGGCGTTACCTCCGTCACATATACGGAGAGCGGCTTCGTGCCGGACGCCACCTGCGTCGCTTTCCCGAGCACGGCGACAGCGCACCTGGACTGGAGCAACGGACAGACCTCCACCATCCAGGTCACCGGCGTGGAGATCGATGTCGCCGGAGCCACGCAGGTCTACGTCTCCCTGGGAACGGTCACGGCCGGCCGGTACGCCGGATCGACGGTCAACGTCACCACCGAAATCATTCCCGATCTGCTCAACCCCTTGCCGTGCCTCACCACGACCGGTCTGACCAGGGTGTCGGGACTGTCGACACTGCTCATCGTCTGATCTGGAACACGCCGAACCGGCGGACGGCCCGGCCAGCACGGACCAATGCTGAGCTGACCCCGGTTTCGTGGAGTCCCTGAAGCCAGGATTATGATCCTGGCCCGAAGGAGAACCACGAGCTGTGCCAGCACCACGTTAGAAGCCGTGTCTCAACCGAACATGATCGCTTGATCTCTGCTGGTCAGGCATGGTTTCGCTCGTATTGAGGGATGCATGCGGCGTCTTGTTTCCGCTCCATGAGTGAGGGGTGCGCGATGGCGTCGGTGCTGGGAATGCTGGAGGAGCGGGAGACAGCGGCCCGTGTGCGGGTGGAAGGGCTGCGGGGGAGGTCGCCCGGTTGACTGGGGTGTTGGAGGCCGCCGAGATCGAGCTGGACCGGCGGGTGATCGCGCGAGAGGAGCTCGTCGAGGCCCTGGCAGCCTCGGCTGCCGGGACCACCGCCGTGACCGGGACTGAGGCGGAGCAGAAAGCCGTGCCCTCGCCCGCGCCGGGCTCGATCGTGCCTCCTTGGCGCGAGGGATTGCCGGTGACGGTGCTGGCGCCGGACTGTCAGCGGATCCTGGGCGTGCTCGATGAGCGGCAGCCGTCGGGTCGGGGACCGCTGAAGGCCAGGGAGATCGCGAGGGAGCTGGGCCTTCAGACGACGCCGGCGAAGGTCGAGGGGGTGCGCTCAAAGACCAGACGGCTGGCGGAGCGCAGATGCGCTCGCGCAGGAGACGTCGGGGATGTTCAGCGCAGGCCGGCGGCCCGTGGTCGTGCCAGGCGCCGGCTCATCCGCGTGACCATCGACCACCGGATCATTGCCTCGCTGCTGGCGGGCAAGGTCTCGTAGTCCCGGGCCAGCCGGCGCGAATGCATCAGCCATGCGAACGTGCGCTCTGCCACCCAGCGCCTGGGCAGCACCACGAACCCCTTCATGTCGTCGGTGCGCTTGACGACCTGGAGGGTGAGCGCGAGTTTGTGCCGGCACCAGTCGACGAGGGGGCCGTGTAGCCGGCGTCGGCCCAGACGAGGGTGATGTCGCGGTGCAAGCCGCGCAGCCGGGTCAGCAGGCCCGTCGCGGCGTCGCGGTCGCCGATGTTCGCGGCGGTGACCGCGACGGTCAGGAGCAGGCCGAGGCAGTCGGTCACGATGTGCCGCTTGCGGCCCGGCACCTTCTTCCCGCCGTCGTAGCCGCGTGAGGCGGACGGCACCGAGGCCGCGGCCTTCACCGACTGCGCATCGATGATGCCGGCCGTCGGCTCCGCCTCACGGCCCTCCCGCTCACGCACCCGTCCGCGCAGCCGGTCGTGGAACTCTGTGATCAGCCCGTGCTCGCGCCAGCGGCGGAAGAAGGCGTAGACCCGGCCCCAGTCGGGGAAGTCCGCGGGCATCGCCCGCCAGGAGATCCCGCCCGCGACCAGGTAGCGGATCTCGTCCAGCAGCTGGCGGTGGCAGTAGCCCTCGGGCTGCCCGCCTCTGCCCTGGAGCCAGGCCGGCACCGGCAGCAAAGGCCGCACAGCCGCCCATTCCGCGTCCGACATGTCGGAGGGGTACCGGCGTTCCCGGTCCGGATGGTCGGCCGCGTTGCCGTACACATGCGCGAGACAATCGCACGATGGAGCAGCCGAGTTGAACTGAACGGGTTCGGACGCGTACAACAACGACACCAGGGCCTCCGGCACTGCTCGGTCAGATTCGCATCCCCGAGCTACCGAGAGGCCCTGTCATCATGCGCGTACAGCGGGAAGATCACCCCGGCGGGAAATCTGTTCGACCCGCCCGTTCCATGATCGGTTGAGATACGGCTTCTGAGACGACCGAGATGTCCTCATCGCCCAACGGTCGCATCGCGAAAGATGAAACGGACTTCGCGAATCCCAGCTCCACCTGCTCCCGTACGTAACCCAGTGCCACGTCAGATGTGACCGCGACGAGCCCAACACCCGCCGCAGCAGCTGCCAGCACCAGATCGCTCAAGAGGCCAGAGGACCGCTCCAGAGCAGCATCAGCCGCGTCGATGACCAAGACCCGAGACGGTGCCGATGTCTCTGCGAGCACGTCCTCCAGCGACATCCCCAGGGCAGCTCGCAGCTCCAAGCTGGACTGCGGCAGACTCCGGAAGTTCAACACCACTCCTTGGAACCCGGCAGGGTCTACGGCTTCCAGCTCGGCGACGGCCGACAGCGTCAGCGCACTCTTGCCGATGCCCGACTCGCCGGATACCAACAGAGCCGAAGCACGAGTACCGGCCTCGCGCAGGGCCTCGGCGAGTTGCTCGCGGCGGTCGGCGAATGAGATCTCGACCGGTCCTCCGGATGACTCATCACCGATAGTGGTCCGAACGCCGGCCGTAGCGAGCTTGCGTTGTTCAGCGAGCACCGACCACGCGTGTCGGTTTCGTGTCGCGGGCGGGTCCAGGACCAGGTGAATGTCACGGCGAAGTGTCTTGAGGTCCACCACGGTGCCCGTGCTGGTTGCCTCGGCCTGGATGGTGGTGTCGCCAGCGGTGATGTCGTCGGCTGTGCTCCGGGTGCTGGGGAAGCCGTGCTCGGTCAGCAGGGTGGTGAATCCTGGGTCGGTGAGGAGCAGGTGGACGGGTTCGGCGGTGAGACGTCGTTCGCCCATGCCGGCGCCGTATTCGACGGCGACGCCGACGAGGTGTCCGTTGGTGAAGATGGCGGTGCCGGAGGCGCCGGCCCAGGGGCGTTCCTTCTGCTGTGTGGCGGCGGGCCAGACGTGACAGTCGAGCACCCAGCGTCTGCCGGCGGTGGTCAGGGAGGCGAGTTCGCCGCGGAGGCTCTCGTACTGGACGCCGCCGCCCGAGAGGGTGGAGAACGCCGGAATCCCGATCCCGGCATAGGCCAGCGGAGCATCGCCCTGGGGCCGGCCCCAGGGCACCGCCGTCGTGTGGCCTTCGTCGGCGTCCTGGTCCAGAAGCAACAGCGCGACGTCCGGCACCCCGGCGCTATCCGGGCCGAGACCCGGGGCTGGCCAGATGACCGTCCCGGTGCGCTTGTGAAGCCCGGAGTCCGCGCGAGGATGCCCGACCCAGACGGTCGCACCAGACGCGCGAACGCCGTCGTCGTGGACGACGTGGAGCGCGGTCAGCACCAGCCGGGGCCCGATGAGATACCCCGAACCCGACCCGCCCACCGGCTGGTCGGGCTTGATGTACGCCGTTCTCTGCGCGTCCACTGTCGTTCTCCCGCTACGCCCGCGCCTCCACGTTTATAACTGCTCAGGCGTCGCCGCCAGGCGGGACATCAGCCGTCGGCTCCCCGCCGGGCGTCTCGTGCCGACGGATGCGGGCGGGCTGTCCACCCAGAGCCTCGTCGCGGACGTTCAGCGTCAACGTCAGCGTCTGCCGCTGCGTGCTCCCGCCCCCGCCTCCGGCCTCCACTGCACCCTTGGTGCCGAAGGCGCCGACTTCGACGTTGACCTTGCCGTTGCCGTCCTTGCGGAATTCGACGTCAAGACAGAGGTCAGCCTGCTCGACCTCGAACCTGAACTGCTCGTTGCCACCGGTATCAGCGGCTTTGTACAGCTCTTCGCGGAGTTCTGCCAGCGCCTCGGACAGCGTCACCTTTGCCACGATTCCCCCTCTAACGCCCCTACGGACGGTGTGCTCAACCGGCCTGAAGCGCAGTTTCCCTGACGGCATCTCGCCTACGCAGGGGGAACGCGAGATCCCAGACCACACCACCGAGGTCGCATCGCCATGGTACGGCTCGTCGGCGGCGATGCGGTCGGTAGGGGTCAGAGTGCCGCGATCACGTGATCGCCCTCGCCCCGAAATGTGGGAGTTGCCCGTATGCGGTACCACATGGCACAGGTTGTAGAGGCCGCCTATGGGCGTCCACGTCAGTCCATGGTGTAGCCCAGGCCGGTCAGAGCCTCGTGCAGGCCCGGCGCCCACGCCGCGAGAACGTCCAGGGTCTCGCCGACGTACCGCCAAGCGATGGCCGCTCCCCCTGCCACCAACGCAGAGCGGTGGAACGCCCGGCACCCGGTCGGCACGCGCATGATGGCGTACCCCAGCGTCCGGCCGGAGGACCCGCTGGCCGCTTGAACAGTTCACCAGGGGTGACCTGCTCAACCAGCGACCTGCTGGCCACGGCCCACAAGACGCCGCCATCCGGGACGGCCCGTTTCTGACCTGGGCGCGCCCATGCCGTTCTCGCGCGTGACCTTCGCTGCCGCAAGGCCGATACTGCCGACAGTAGGGATCCCGACCAAGCCGCACCCGACCGCCCGACGGACCTGACGAGCCGTCACCGAAGTCAGCATTGAGTCAGCATCAGTACCGCCAGAACCCGCTCCAAGCCGCCACGGACCGCCAAGATCGAAAACCGCACCTACCCACTCTGACCAGCAAAGACGCAGGTCAGCAACTGGCCTGCTAGGCTTTCCAGGAGGTACCCATGGAGATGCTCATCAACGTCCCGGAGACCGTGGTAGCGGACGCGCTGCGCGGGATGGCGGCGGCCCATCCCGAGTTGGCGGTCGATGTCGAGAACAGGGTGATCGTGCGGCGGGACGCTCCCGTGGCCGGGAAGGTGGCCCTGGTGTCGGGGGGCGGTTCCGGGCACGAGCCGCTGCACGGCGGGTTCGTGGGGCCCGGGATGCTGTCGGCGGCCTGTCCGGGTGAGGTGTTCACCTCGCCGGTGCCGGACCAGATGGTGCGGGCGGCGGCGGCCGTGGACAGCGGGGCCGGGGTGCTGTTCGTCGTCAAGAACTACACCGGTGACGTCCTCAACTTCGACATGGCCGCCGAACTGGCCGAGGACGAGGGCATCCAGGTCGCCAAGGTGCTGGTCAACGACGACGTGGCGGTGACGGACAGCCTCTACACCGCCGGGCGGCGCGGCACCGGGGCGACACTGTTCGTGGAGAAGATCGCCGGGGCCGCGGCGCAGGAGGGCCGGCCGCTGGAGCAGGTGGAGGCGATCGCCCGCAGGGTCAACGACGGCTCGCGCAGTTTCGGTGTGGCGCTCAGCGCCGTCACCACGCCGGCCAAGGGCAGCCCCACCTTCGACCTGCCCGCCGGTGAACTGGAACTGGGCATCGGCATCCACGGGGAGCCCGGCCGGGAGCGGCGCCCGATGATGACGTCCGGGGAGATCGCCGAGGCCGCCGTGGACGCGGTGCTGACCGACCTCACCCCGCGCAACCCCGTGCTGGTGCTGGTCAACGGCATGGGCGCGACGCCCCTCCTGGAGCTGTACGGCTTCCATGCCGAGGTGCAGCGCGTACTCGGCGAGCGAGGCGTCGCCGTCGCCCGTACCCTCGTCGGCAACTACGTCACCTCGCTGGACATGGCGGGGGTCTCGGTCACCCTCTGCGAGATCGACGAGGAACTGCTCGGACTGTGGGACGCGCCGGTGCGGACGCCGGGGCTGAGGTGGGGCATGTGACGGTGGACGGGGAAAGGAACGCGACGTACCTACCAGGCAAGGAGATCCAGTGCTCGACGCCGACTTCTTCCGCCGTTGGATGACGGCGACCGCCACGATGGTCGACCGCGAGGCGGAACGGCTCACCGCCCTCGACTCGCCCATCGGCGACGCCGACCACGGCAGCAACCTCCAGCGCGGGTTCACGGCCGTGACGGCCACGCTGGAGGAGGCGGCACCCGACACCCCCGGCGCGGTACTGACCCTCGCCGGACGGCAGCTCATCTCGACGGTCGGCGGCGCCTCGGGGCCGCTGTACGGGACCCTGCTGCGCCGTACCGGCAAGGCGCTCGGGGACGCCGCCGAGGTGAGTGTGGAGCAACTGGCCGACGCCCTGCGCACGGGAGTGGACGCGGTACGGACGCTCGGGGGTGCCGCACCCGGCGACAAGACCATGATCGACGCCTTGGTGCCGGCCGTCGACGCCCTCGGCGAGTCGTTCGCCGCGGCCCGCGCCGCGGCCGAGGAGGGGGCCGGCGCGACCGTGCCGTTGCAGGCCCGCAAGGGCAGGGCGAGTTATCTGGGCGAGCGCAGCATCGGGCACCAGGACCCGGGAGCCACCTCGGCGGCGTTGCTCGTGGCCGGACTGGAGGAGGCCGCCGGTGAGTGACGGGAAGCTGGTCGGGATCGTACTGGTGTCGCACAGTGCCGAGGTCGCCGCGTCCGTGGCCGAGCTGGCGAAGGCCCTGTCGGGCGGTGGGCCGGCGGTGCCGGTCGCGCCGGCGGGCGGTACCGCGTCCGGCGGGTTCGGAACCAGTTCCGAGCTGGTCTCGGCGGCTGCCGCGTCCGTGGACCGGGGCGCGGGTGTCGCCGTGCTCGCCGACCTCGGCAGCGCCGTGCTGACCGTCAAGGCGCTGCTCGCCGAGGGCGACGAACTGCCGCAGGACACGCGTCTGGTGGACGCTCCCTTCGTCGAGGGCGCGGTGGCCGCGGTCGTCACGGCCTCGACGGGCGCCGACCTCGCGGCCGTCGAGGCGGCGGCCACGGAGGCGTACTCCTACCGGAAGGAGTGACCGCGGCGTCCGGGCCCCGGTTCCACCCGGGAGGCGGCGGGGGACCCGCGCCCGCCGCCTCGCCGTCCGTCCGTCCGTACGGACGGACGGACGGACGGACGGACGTACGGACGCACGAACGCCGGTTCGGCCTTGTCGCACGTCTGGTGCCGACCGCGCGCGGGCCCGGTCCGGCGCCGGTCGGCCGCACCGGCGCCCTCGGCGGTGGCGGGCGCCCGTGACGGACGGGGCGGGTCACCCGCCGTCCGCGAACCGCCGCGCCAGCCGCTCCCCCGCCGTCGCGGCGGCGGCCCCGTCCTCGATGGGCTCGACCTCGGTGTCCTTGAAGACGATGTACGTCACGCCGGAGGCGACACCGCCCCCGTGCGGGTCGGCCGGGATGCCGAGCGACTGCGCGGCGGCGTAGGAGGCCTCGCCGATGATGTCGCGCGGTCCGACGTCGCCGACGACCGCGTACCGCACCCGGTCCCCGTGGACGACGGCCGCGACCGAACCGCCGCGGACGCCGTGCTCCCGGTGGTCCCAGATGTCACTCGGCCGGGGCACGACGACGTAGGGCAGGCGCTCGGCGTCCAGAGGTCCGCCGTCCGACCGGGTGTACGCGGTGGCGGGGGTGAAGTACGGGTCGGTGCGGCTGTTGCAGCGGTCGCCGGTGCGGCCGTCGCAGTCGACGTCCAGGTCGGCCTTCCAGTACACGGCGTCCTCCGTGCCGCAGACCGGGACGTCCGCCGGCGTTCCGGCATCGCTGCGGTAGCGGCCCTTCGAGACGGGGTCGCAGTCCCGCACCCTGGCCAACAGGTCGGCGGCGCGGACGGGCCCCCCGCGCCGCACCTCCCGCGTCCCCCGATCGGCCTCGGACCGTGCCCGGTCCCGCAAGGGCGCCACCGGCCCGACCCGGAACGGCGCCACCGGCCCGACCCGGGGCCCGGCCCGGTCCGCGCGGGCGGACCCGGTCTGGGGCTGCTGTCCGGAACGGTACGGAGTCTGGGGGCCGGGGCGGGGCGGGTGCGGGGCGTCGGGGAACGCCGTGGGGGCGAGCAGGGCGGCGCTGGCCGCGACCAGTGTCAGTGACTGGACACGCACGATGTGGCCTCTCCTCGGGGGCATGGACGGTCACTCGGCCACATCTGTCCCCGAATCGCTCACGCGGCCACCTTTTGTGGGCCAGACGGTGCATGCCCGGACACTCGGCACGGCACCGGGGAGGGTGCCGGGCCGGCCCACCGCGACCGCGGGACGGCGCGCGCCCGGCACGGTGGCGGGCGGCACCCGCTCGGGGCCCGGCTCCCGTGCGCGTCCGGGCGCGCGGGCGGGGCGGGCGGGCCGGGTCCGTGCAGGCTCCGGTCCGCCCGGCCGCCCGCGCCGGCGCGGAGTCAGCGACGACAGCGGTCCGCGCCGCCGGCGCGAACTCCCCGGATGCTCCGGGGAGTTCAGCGGTGAGGAACCTCAGCATACGTAACCGTTCCGGATGCCCGCCGACGACCACCCTCTTGATGTGGTCGCACCGCACCGTCATATTGGTCCGGACCATTGCCGTCGAGCCGAGGCCGGCCCGCAGGCCGAGCCGTCGTCGGACCGAAGCCGCCCTGGAGGCAGAGCCGTGCGAGGCGTTCCCGTTCCCGCTGTTCCCGCCCCTGCCTCCCTCCCGCGCCGCTGGGCCCTGCTCTGCGGAACACTCGTCCTGGTCACGTCCTGCGGCTGGGGCGCGGGAGGCGGCGACGAGGGGAGCGGCGGACTGCCCGGCGCGCCGACGGGGGTCACCGCCGAGGCGGGCAGCGCGACGACCGTGCACGTGATGTGGAACGCGGTCGACGGGGCCGAAGCCTACGAGGTGTACCGCGGCGGCACGCTGGAGAAGGAGGTGCCGGCGTCCGACCGCATGGTGGACGTCACCCGGCTGCACCCGTCGACGGCCTACGCCTTCACCGTACGGGCGCGCGCCGACGGAGGGCTCGGGCCCCGCAGCCGGGAGGTGCGGGCGAGCACTCCCGCCGCCGTGGCCGACGACTCCGCCCCGACCCGCCCGGGCGACGTCCACGGCCGGGTGGCGGGCAGCCGGGCGGTCCAGCTCACCTGGTCCGCGGCGACCGACGACCGCGGGGTGGTGTCGTACGACGTCCACCAGGGCGGCACGAAGGTCCACAGCGTCGGGGGCGGTCAGACGGCGGCGGTGGTCACGGGGCTGCGCCCGGGGACCCGCTACGCCTTCACGGTCCGGGCGCGGGACGCCGCCGACAACGTCTCCGCCGCCGGCGCCGTCGTCCGGCTCACCACCCCGGGCGCCGACGACGGCCGCGCCACCGCCCCCACCGGCCTGCGTGCGTCCTCCCGCCACGCCGACGGGGGCTACCACATCGACCTCACCTGGGTGCCGCCGCGCACGGACGGCGAGGTCACGGAGTACCAGATCCAGCTGGACGGCCGTCCGGCGACCTCACTCGTGTACGGCGGTGACGCGCCGCGCGAGCGGGCCGAGTACAGCTTCTACGCCGGGCGGGAGGCCGGTGTCACCCACCGCGTGCGCGTCCGCGCGCGGTTGTCCGACGGCACCTGGGGCGGCTTCTCGGCCGAGCGCGAGGTGACCACCGGCGAGGGCGGCTGACGTCCCGCCGTCGCGCGCCCGGCGGGGAACGCGTCACCTGGGCGGTCGCGCTCGGCATGCGGGGGCCGCCGCCGCCCTGTTGGCTGCCGGTGAGGCAGCACGGGCGTTTCCGTTTCGGCGGCGCAAGGGACGTACCGCCGACCGTGCCGCCGGAGGGCAGTCCACATGCGCATCTCATCGCCACTCCTCCGCTCCGGCCTGACCGTGGCAGCCGCCGCGCTGCCCGTCACCCTGGCCGCCGGACCGGCCGCCGCCGGCCCGGGGATCTCCGTGAGCACCACCGGGACCACGGTGTCCGTCACCACCACCGCCTGCGCCCAGCTCAACGGCAGTTGGGGCACCGCCTCCCTGCTCACCGGCAGCCAGGGAGACTTCGCCCAGGGGCGCCAGGTGGCCCTGTCCGGGACGAGTTCCGGGCAGTCCGCCAGCTGGTCGGGCATCGGCCCGGGCACGTACACGGTCATCGTCATGTGCTCCAACAACAGCACCGCGGGCACCCAGACCGTCATCGTCTCCCCGGCGCCCTCCCCCTCGCCCAGCCGCTCCGCCTCCCCCGCGCCGTCCGCGTCACCGCGGGGCGTCCTCGGCGGTCTCGGCGGTGCCGTCGAGGACTACGGGACGACCACCCTCGTGGCGGGCGGTGCGCTGGTCGGCACCGGCGTCATCGCCGCGGCCTGGTTCCTGCGCCGCCGCTCGAAGCCGTACCGTTTCTGAACGGGCCCCTCCACCCGTACCGCCGTCAGGCGGACTCCTCACCGGGCAGTTCGGCGAGCTCCGCCAGCGCGTGCCCGAGCCACCGGGTCCAGAAGGTCTCCAGGTCGATGCCGGCGCGCAGCACCAGGTGCCGCAGCCGGTCCTCGGCGCTGTCCCTGCCGGGCGGGAAGTCCCGCTCCTCGATCTCCTCGTACTCGGCCAACTGCCGCTCGTGCAGCTCCAGGTGGCGGCGCAGGTCGGCCTCGATGCCGGTGGTGCCGACCACGGCCGCGGCCCGCAGCCGCAGCAGCATCGTGTCGCGCAGGGGCTTGGGGTCCTGTGCGGCGGCGGTCCAGCGGGCCAGCTCGGCGCGGCCGGCGGGCAGGACCTCGTAGGACTTCTTCTGCCCGCGCGCCGGCTGTTGTCCGGGCAGCGCGCGGATCAGACCGTCCGCCTCCAGCTTTCCCAGCTCGCGGTAGATCTGCTGGTGTGTCGCGGACCAGAAGTAGCCGATCGACTTGTCGAAACGGCGGGTCAGCTCCAGCCCCGACGACGGCTTTTCGACCAGGGCGGTGAGGATCGCGTGCGGGAGTGACATGGGTTCATCCTAGGGACGGCCGGTGCCTCCCGGACGGCCCGCCCACCTGGACGTCCACGCCTCCCGGACCGTCGGCCCGCCCGGACGCCCGCATTCCCCGAACGGCCGGTGCCTCCCGGCCGCCCGCGTCTCCCGGACGGCTACAGCGCCGCCGCCAGCTCGGTGCCCTGCTTGATGGCGCGCTTGGCGTCCAGTTCGGCGGCCACGTCGGCGCCGCCGATGAGGTGGGCGCTGCGTCCGGCGGCGACCAGGTCGTCGTACAGGCCTCGGCTCGGCTCCTGGCCCGTGCACAGGACGACCGTGTCGACCTCCAGCACCGTGGACTCGCCGTCGACGGTGACGTGGAGCCCGGCGTCGTCGATCCGGTCGTAGCGCACGCCCGGGACCATGGTGACGCCGCGGTGCCTCAGTTCGGTGCGGTGGATCCAGCCGGTGGTCCTGCCGAGGCCGGCGCCGACCTTGGAGGTCTTGCGCTGGAGCAGGTGGACGGTGCGCGGCGGTGCCGGGCGCTCGGGCGCGGTGAGGCCGCCGGGGGCCCGGTAGCCGGTGTCGACGCCCCAGAGGCGGAAGTACGTCTCGGGGTCCTCGTGCGCCTTGTCGCCGCCGTCGGTGAGGTACTCGGCCACGTCGAAGCCGATGCCGCCCGCGCCGAGGACCGCGACCCGGGCGCCGACGGGGGCGCCGTCGCGGAGCACGTCGAGGTACCCGACGACGCTCGGGTGGTCGACGCCGGGGATGTCCGGGGTGCGCGGGGTGACGCCGGTGGCGACGACGATCTCGTCGTGGCCGGCGAGGTCGTCGGCGCCGACCCGGGTGTTCAGGCGTACGTCGACGCCGTGCGCCTCCAGCTGGGTGCGGAAGTAGCGCAGCGTCTCCTCGAACTCCTGCTTGCCGGGGACCTTGCGGGCCACGTTGAGCTGTCCGCCCGTCTCGCTCGCGGCGTCGTACAGGGTGACCTCGTGGCCGCGTTCGGCCGCACTCACCGCGCAGGCCAGTCCGGCGGGCCCCGCGC
The DNA here is from genome assembly GCF_053613315.1 of Streptomyces sp. JK94. Taxonomy (NCBI): domain Bacteria; kingdom Bacillati; phylum Actinomycetota; class Actinomycetes; order Kitasatosporales; family Streptomycetaceae; genus Streptomyces; species Streptomyces sp. JK94. The sequence continues at coordinate 141,803 of NZ_JBSICH010000019.1, forward strand.
CGACGACCGCGACGCGCCTGCGCCGCCGGGTCGGAGTCAGGACCAGCTCGGTCTCGTGGCAGGCGCGCGGGTTGACCAGGCAGGAGGTGATCCGGCCGCTGAAGGTGTGGTCCAGGCAGGCCTGGTTGCAGCCGATGCACGTGTTGATCGCCTCGGGCCGGCCGGCCGCGGCCTTCGCGACGAAATCGGGGTCGGCGAGCATCGGGCGGGCCATCGACACCATGTCTGCGGTGCCCTCGGCGAGCAGTTGCTCGGCCACTTCGGGGGTGTTGATCCGGTTGGTGGTGACCAGCGGCACCGCGACCTCGCCCATCAGGCGCCTGGTCACCCAAGTGTAGGCACCGCGCGGCACGGAGGTGGCGATGGTGGGGATGCGGGCCTCGTGCCAGCCGATCCCGGTGTTGATGAGGGTCGCTCCCGCGGCCTCGACGGCCTTGGCGAGGGTGATCACCTCGTCGAGCGTGGAGCCGCCGGGCACCAGGTCGAGCATGGAGAGCCGGTAGATGAGGATGAAGTCCTCGCCGACCGCCTCGCGCACCCGGCGCACGATCTCGACGGGGAAGCGCGTGCGGTTCTCGTACGAGCCGCCCCAGCGGTCGGTGCGGTGGTTGGTCCGAGCGGCGATGAACTCGTTGATCAGGTAGCCCTCGGAGCCCATGATCTCGACGCCGTCGTAGCCGGCCTCGCGCGCCAGGCATGCCGTGCGGACGTAGTCGTCGACGGTGCGCCCGATGTCCGCGTCGGTCAGCTCCCGGGGCACGTGCGGGCTGATCGGCGCCTGCAGGGGGCTCGGCGCGACCAGGTCGGCGTGGTACGCGTAGCGGCCGAAGTGCAGGATCTGCAGCGCGATCCGGCCGCCCTCGCGGTGCACGGCGTCGGTGACGGTCCGGTGCTGTCCGGCCTCGGCCCCGGTGGTGAGCCGGGCCCCGCCCGGGTACGGCCGGCCCTCGTCGTTGGGCGCGATGCCGCCGGTGACGATCAGCCCCACTCCCCCGCGGGCCCGGGCGGCGTAGAAGGCGGCCATGCGCTCGAAGCCGTTCTCGGCCTCCTCCAGACCGACATGCATGGAACCCATCAGGACCCTGTTGGGCAGCGTGGTGAAGCCCAGGTCCAGCGGGCTCAGCAAGTGGGGGAAACGGCTCATCGGGCCCTCCGTGCGCGGTGTCGTGCCTCTGTTGTAGAGGACGGTCGCCCCTTTGTGCAACTAGTTGCACAAAGGGGCGACGCACACCACACCGCCGCACCGGCGGGCTCCGGTCAGCGGCTCTCCAGCCGTACGTGCAGTTCCCGCTCCTGGTCCCCGGAGGCCGCGCTGAGGTCGTGCACGGTGAACAGGGAGTCCAGCGTGGTGCGCAAGCGCTCGATCGCCCAGTAGCCGCCCTGCACGTCGGCCTCGACGGACGCCGTGAGCCGGGCGGGGTCGCACCCGCCGCGGGCGTCGGCCACGTCGAAGGTGCCGAGCCACACGGTGGGCCGCACCTCGTGGCAGTCCCGGGGCACCTCCTCCGCACGCCGGTCGGACGAGAAACACGCGCACAGCGCGTCGAACACGGTCCGGGCGTCCTCCTTGCTGCACCCGCTCAGCTCCACGGAGACGGACTCCGGGTGCAGTCGCTCACCGTCCATCGCGATCGCTCCTCTCGTGCCCCCTACCCGACCCATACCCCCAGAAAAGCACCACCTGGAGCACGGCGCGAAGGGGGCGGTCCGCACCCGGACCCGGCCTCCACCGGCTCGCCCGGGGCTCAGCCCCGGGTGAAGCGGTAGGTCTTGCTGTCCGTCAGTACGCAGAAGCCCGGCGAGACGACGATCACGCGCAGGGTGCCGGTACGGCGGTCGTAGTCGATGCCCTCCGTCTCGAAGTCGCCGGAGCAGGCGCTGCGCAGGGGCAGTTGACGCACGGCGGTGACGTGGCCGGCGACGTCCGCGGTGCCGTTCGGCGCGGCGGACAGGTCGATGCGCAGCAGTGGCTTGGTGACGCCGAAGAGGGTGCCCGCCGGGTCGTCGGAGGAGCACAGCAGGGTGGTCGCGTCGAGGAAGTCGCAGCCCTGGACGTCGCGCACGGCGTGGTCCAGGTGGACGGTGGCCGCCTGCGGGAGGTTCGCCGAGGGAGAGGTGACCGGGTTGACGCCGGGTGTCGGGAAGACCAGCAGCCGGTTCATGGTGCCCCACTCCCCCGCCAGCATCCACTGGCCGTCGGGGGACACGGCGGACCAGGAGTTGTTCAGCGCCTCGCCCGGGCTCAGCGTGTGCACGTACTCCGACCAGCGGCCGTCCGGCGCCTGCACGCGGAACATCTTCGTGTTGCCGCCGTCCCGCTGGTACGGCTCGACGTAGTGGCCGTCGTAGGAGGCGTCGGGGTCGCCGACGTGGTTCCAGCCGCGGCTGCTCAGGCCGAGCGGGATGGTGCCGATGCCGGTGTAGCGGTTGGGACTGCCGGCCGGCACCTCGACCGAGGCCAGGCCCTGGCTCTCGGTCAGCGGGTCGGCGCGGTCGGAGCCCACCTCGGTCCAGGTGTCCGCGGCCGGAGCGGCCGGGGTGGCCGCGGCGGCCGGGCCGGCGAGGGTGAGGGCGAGGCCGAGGGCGGCGAGTCCGGCCAGGGCGGCGTGACAACGTTGCCGGGCGTGCAGGGGCATGGGCGGGCTCCTCAGTGGGGGGGTGGCCGAGCGGCACGAACCGGGCGCTGCGCGCTCGGCGCACAGTCTGACCCGCCGATGCGGTCATGTACAGACCAACATCGGCCGTGCTCCGAGGGCGGGCGCCGCCGTGCCGGGTGATGCTGGAGGGAGACGAGGGGGCCGCCGTACGCGAGCGGCCCCGCACGCGGTCGGACGAGGAAGCCGGCATCGGCAGGGCATGCCGCGGCGAACGGTGAAGGCAGGGCGTGGGATGAGTGGAGCCGGGCCTGCCGGGTCCGAGGGCGACACGACGCCCCGCGGGCCCGAAGGCGACACGACGCCCCGCGGACCGGTACGCCCGAGCGGGCTGCTGGACGTACTGAACGTGGCCTCGGTGGTGCTGGACACCGAGGGCCGGATCGTACTGTGGAGCCCGCAGGCCGAGGAGCTGTTCGGGTACTCCGCGCCGGAGGCGCTGGGACGGTACGCCGCACGCATCATGGTCCACGAACGCCACCTCGACCTGGTCGTGAAGCTGTTCGCCGACGTCATGCGGACCGGACGCAGCTGGGCCGGGGCGTTCCCCATCCGCCGCAAGGACGGCGGTACCCGGCTGGTGGAGTTCCGCAACATGCGGCTCCTGGACGACCGGGGGGACGTCTACGCGCTGGGGCTCGCGGTCGACCGGTCGACCGTGCGCGCCCTGGAGCGCGACGTGGCGCTGTCCTCCCGGGTGATCCGGCAGTCCCCGGTCGGGCTGGCCGTCCTGGACGCCGGGCTGCGGTACGTCTCGGTCAACCCGGCCCTGGAGCGGATGAACGGCGTGCCCGCCGAGGACCACCTCGGGCGGGCGGTCCGCGAGGTGCTGCCGCAGACGATCGCGGCCCCGCTGGAGGCGTCGGCGCGCCGGGTGCTGGAGACCGGGCGTCCGGTCGTCGACCAGTCCGCGACCGGGCGGACCCCCGCCGACCCGGACGAGGACCACGCCTGGTCGGTCTCGCTGTACCGGCTGGAGGACGCCGTCGGAGCCGTGCTGGGCGTGGCCGTCTCGGTCGTGGACGTCACCGAGCAGTACCGCGCGGGTGTCGAGGCGGAGGCCGCACGGCGTCGGCTGGCGGCCGTCGCGGACGCCTCGGCGCGGATCGGCACCACGCTGGAGCTGGACCGCACCGCGCGCGAACTGGCCGAGGTGGCCGTGCCGGGCCTCGCCGACCTCGCCTCGGTGGATCTGCTGGAGGCCGTGGTGAAGGGCCGCCGCACCACGCTGGGCCCGGCCGAGCCCGCGGTGATCCGTGCGCTGGCGGTGCAGGCGGACGGCTCCCCCGAGGCGCTGCGCGCGGCCGATCCGCCGGGCCAGGTCGCCCGGTACGGGCCGCACCGCCTGGTCACCGAGTGCGTGCGCACCGGCCGGCCGGTGCTGGTGGCGCGGGTGACCGCGGCGGACCTGCCGCGCATCGCCCGCTCGCCGGAGGCGGCCGAGCTGCTGCGCCGGGCGGGCGTGCACTCCTATCTGGCCGTGCCGCTGATCGCGCGGGGCGAGGTGCTGGGCGCCCTGGACCTCAAGCGGACGGGCAACCCGCTGCCGTTCGGCGACGACGACCTGCTGCTGGCCCGGGAGCTGGCCGCCCGCGCGGCGGTGCAGATCGACAACGCCCGCTGGTACCAGAACGCCCGCAACGCGGCCCTCACCCTCCAGCGCAGCCTGCTGCCGCGCCATCCGCCGGTGACGGGCGGGCTGGAGGTCGCCTCCCGGTACCAGCCCGCCGAGGCCACCAGCGAGGTCGGCGGCGACTGGTTCGACGTGATCGAGCTGGAGGACGGCAAGACCGCGCTCGTGGTGGGCGACGTGATGGGCAGCGGCATCGCGGCGGCGGCCTCCATGGGACGCCTGCGTACGGCGACGAACACGCTGGCCGCCCTCGACCTCGATCCGGCGTTCCTGCTCGAACACCTCGACCGGACCACGGCCGGCCTGGACCAGGCCATCGCCACCTGCGTCTACGCCGTCCACGACCCCCACCGGCGGGAGTGCCGGGTCGCCAACGCCGGGCACCTGCCGCCCGTCCGCCTGCGCGCCGGCCGTCCGCCGGAACTGCTGGACCTGCCGACCGGGGTGCCGCTCGGGGTGGGCGGCGTCGCCTTCGCCACCACCACGGTCGGCCTGGAGCCGGGTGACCGGCTGGTCTTCTACACCGACGGTCTCGTGGAGACGCGCCGGCATCCGCTGGACGAGCGGCTGGACGCGCTGCTGGCCCTGCTGGAGGGGCCGGACCGTCCTCTGGAGGAGGTCTGCGACCTTCTCCTGCGCACCCTGCACGAGCCGGAGAACTCCGACGACGTGGCCCTGCTGATCGCCCGGGCCACGCCGCCGTCGTGACCACGGCGGACGCCGTCACCGCTTGACGCCGGTCACCACCTGGGCGTACAGCTCCTCGCTGACCGCCAGGCGGGTCGTCAGGCCGGCCCGGGTGAAGGCGTCGACGGCCGCCGGTGCCTGGCGTTCGCTCGTCTCGACGAGCACGCAGCCGCCGGGCGCGAGCCAGTGGGGCGCCTCGGCGGCGACCCTGCGCAGCACGTCGAGACCGTCGGCGCCGCCGTCGAGGGCGACCAGCGGCTCGTGGTCGCGGGCCTCGGAAGGCAGCAGGGCGACCTCGTCGCTGGGGACGTACGGCACGTTGGCCGCGAGGACGTCCACACGGCCGCGCAACGTGTCGGGCAGCGCGTCGAACAGGTCACCGGCGTACACCCGGCCGCCGGCGTCCGCGAGGTTGTCCCGGGCGCAGCGCACGGCGACCGGGTCGAGGTCGGCGGCGTACACCTCGGGCCGGTCGAGAGCGGCGGCCAGGGCGGCCCCGACGGCGCCGGAGCCGCAGCACAGGTCCACGACGACGGCGGCGCCCGGGGCGTGGGCGAGGGCCTCGGCCACCAGGAACTCGGTACGGCGGCGGGGGACGAAGACACCGGGGACGACGGCGATGCGCAGGCCGCGGAACTCCGCCCAGCCGAGGACGAGTTCCAGGGGCAGGCCGGTGACGCGGCGCTCCACCAGGGCGGTGAGCTCCTCGGTGGTGCGGGCCGCCGTCAGTATCAGCTCCGCCTCGTCCTCGGCGAAGACGCAGCCGGCGGCGCGCAGGGCGGCCACGACGGAGTCACGCGACGGTACGGAGGGGGAGGGAGAGGGGGAAGCGGGAGACAGTGGGGGCATGGAAGCCGAGAGCCTTTCGGGAACCGAAGGGCGCTCTCACGGTCACCTGGTGCCGGTGACCGCGCTGTCGCGAGGTGAGAGCACCCGGGCCGACACAGCGGTAATGGGTCTCACCTCCCGGAGGTCCGGCGGCCGGGACTCTCCGCGACCGCCGGTCACCCTACCCCAATGACCGGACAGCCGGCGTCCGTCCGGAAGGGAGGCCCGGTCCGCTTCGCCGCGTGTCCGCAGCGGTACGACGCGTGGCCCGGGCCGGGCGCGGCGGAGCCGGAACACCGGGGGCGGTCCGCCCGGCGTGCGGCGGCACGTACGGTTGACCGGGTACACACTGATGACGCCGGCCGCGGGCACCCCTCGCGACGGCCCGAAAGGCCCCCACCGCATGCACACCACCCGAGGCTTCACCGGACGCCCGCGCGCCACCGGACCGGCGCTGCCGCCCGGCCAGTACGACGCCGGCGACGACTGGCCCGTACTCTCCGCCGAGGTCACCCCCGACCTGTCGCCCGCCGACTGGTCCCTCCGCGTGGGCGGACTGGTGGCCGAGCCCCGTACCTGGGACTGGGCCGGGGCCCACCGGCTGCCCGCGTCGGCGTACGGGGGCGACATCCACTGCGTGACCGGCTGGTCGAAGTTCGGGGTGCGCTTCGGGGGCGTGTCCCTGGACGCCTTCCTGGACGCGGTGCGTCCACTGCCGTCCGCCACGCACGCGGTCGCCTACGCGCACACCGGCTACACGGCGAACCTGCCGCTCGCGGACCTGACCGGCGGGCGGGCCTGGATCGTGTGGGAGTACGAGGGGCGGCCGCTGGCCCCCGAGCACGGCGGGCCGGCGCGCCTGGTGGTGCCGCACCTCTACTTCTGGAAGAGCGTGAAGTGGATCGCCGGGCTGGAGCTGCTGGACCACGACGAGCCGGGCTTCTGGGAACGGAACGGCTACCACGCGCGGGGCAACCCCTGGGACGAGCAGAGGTACGCGGGTGACTGAGACGGCGGCACACACCGCAGGGGGCTTCACGCCCCCGACGCGCTTCGCGGTGCCCGGCCGCATCGAGGTGAACGGCCGGGTCGCCGGGACGTGGCAGACGGCCACCCTCACCGAGATCCGGCGCGAGACGCCCCGTGCGTCCACCTTCCGGTTCGCGGTGCCCGGGTGGGCGGGCCATCTGCCCGGCCAGCACCTGATGCTGCGGCTGACCGCCGCGGACGGGTACGTGGCCCAGCGCCACTACTCGCTGGCCTCCGCGCCGGACGACTCGGGACACATCGAGCTGACCCTCGACCACGTCGAGGACGGCGAGGTGTCCGGCTGGTTCCACAGGGTCGCCCGGCCCGGCGACCGGATCGAGGTGCGCGGTCCGCTGAGCGGGTTCTTCGCCTGGCCGGGCGACCGGCCCGCCCTGCTGCTGGGCGCGGGCTCCGGCGTCGTCCCGCTGATGTCGATGGTGCGGCACCACCGGGCACGGGACCTGACGGTGCCGCTGCGGCTGCTGGTGTCCGCGCGCGGCCCCGAGGACCTGATCTATGCCCGTGAGTTCGGCGCGGAGACGACACCGGTGTTCACCCGGAACGCGCCCGCCGGGACGCCCGTGGGCCGGATGACGGCAGCACACCTGGCGCCGCTCCTGGCCGAGCCGCCCGCGGGCGGGTGGGAGGCGTACGTGTGCGGCTCCAACTCCTTCGCGGAGCACGCCTCGCGGCTGCTGGTGGCGGCCGGCCAGCCGGTGGACCGGATCAGGATCGAGCGCTTCGGCTGACCCGGGCCCCCGGAGCGGGTTCGCGGACTCCTGCCCGGAGCGGGTTCGCGCAACCCGGCCCGCGGAGGGATCGGGCCGGTTCGACAGGCGGCTCGGTGCCCCGGCCCGGCCGAGACCGCCGACGCGACGCTACGCACCCCGGGGCGCCGTCACGCGGTGGGGGCATGTGCTCCGGGGGTGCGGGGCGCCCGGCCCGCGGCACGGATCATGGTCGTCCGGCGTTCCGGGTGGGCGACGCGGTGAGCGGAGGCCGTCGGACGGGTACCAGACCTGTGCGGGCACTCGTACGCGTGGCGCGACACGGAGACACGGCGGCCTCCCTTCCCGCGGGGCCGTCCGTCCGGCCTCCCGGTCCTCCGGTCCAACGGCGCTCCGGTCCTCCGGTCCTCCGGTCGTGATGATCCGCGAGGAGGTCGAGATGCGAACCCGGGTGCGTGGCCACCGCCTGCGGCGCAATCCGCTGCGGCGCCGGTCCGACGTCGTCGAGGCGTGGACCGTGCTGGCCGTCGCCGTTCTGCTCTTCGTGGGGGCACCGATGCTCGGGGCCGCCGTCGCCTGGTGGAGCCACGGCGAGGCCCGTGCGGTCGCGGTGGAACAACGGGCGCAGCGGCATCACGTCCGCGCCGAGGTGGTCGACAGGACCCCCGACGGCCTGCCGTCGGGGAAGGCCGTCGGGCAGCACTCGTACCGTGCGACCGTCCGCTGGAGCACGCCGGACGGTACCGAGCGGAGCACCACGGCCCAGGTCCCGGTCGGCACCCGGCACGGCGACACGGTCGACGTGTGGCTGGACCCCCGCGGCCGGAGCGTGCCACCGCCGGCGGACGACTTCACGGTGTGGCAGCACAGCGTCGCCCTCGGCGCGTGCACCACCTTCGGCACGGCGCTCACGGTGCTCCTCGCACACTGCGCCGTACGCAAGGTGGCCCTGCGACGCCGGATGGCCGAGTGGGACCGCGACTGGGCCGTCACCGAGCCCCAGTGGACGCACCGCCGCGCCTGACAGGCACCGGTGACCCGACCACCACGGGCAGTGCCCGAAGGACCGCCACCCCCGTCGTCCGCCCGCGAGGAGCGGGCCACCTCCTTGACCTGCGGTTCGACAGATCGAACATCATCGAAAACCGCATCATCGACGGCTGAGACTCTGGCGAGACCTCCGATCATTCCCGTACCGTGTGATCATCTGCACGGTTCGGTGCCGACTCCACGCAAAGGCGGTTCTCGATGGCCCTGTTCGACCTCCCGCTCGACGAGCTCCGGCGCTTGCGCAGCACGTCGACCGAGCCCGAGGACTTCGACGCGTTCTGGAGCAAGACGCTGGAGGAGGCCCGCGAGCACGATCTGGACGCCCGCTTCGAACCGGTGGACACGGGGCTGTCCACGGTGCGGGTGTACGACGTGACGTTCGCCGGGTTCGGCGGCCACCCGGTGAAGGGCTGGCTGCTCCTGCCGGCCGCCGCGACCGGGCCGCTGCCGCTGATCGTGGAGTTCGTCGGGTACGGCGGCGGGCGCGGGCTCCCGCACGAGCACCTGCTGTGGTCGTCCACGGGCCGGGCGCACTTCGTGATGGACACCCGCGGCCAGGGCAGCGCCTGGGGCGGTGGCGGCGGGACCGCGGACCCCGTGGGCGGCGCGCCCTCGTACCCGGGCTTCATGACCCGCGGCCTGGACGCCCCCGAGAACTACTACTACCGCCGCGTCTTCACCGACGCCGTGCGCGCGGTCGAGGCGGCCCGCTCCCACCCGCTGACCGATCCGGCGCGCACGGTCGTCCTCGGCGGGAGCCAGGGCGGTGGCATCACGATCGCCGTCGGCGGGCTGGTGCCGGACCTGACGGCCGTCGCACCGGACGTGCCGTTCCTCTGCGACTTCCCGCGGGCCACGAAGCTCACCGACCGGCACCCCTACCGGGAGATCGGCCTGTACCTGAAGACGCACCGCGGTCGCACCGAGGACGCGCTGCGCACCCTGTCCTACTTCGACGGCGTGCACTTCGCGGCGCGCGGCCGGGCGCCCGCTCTCTTCTCGGCGGCCCTGGAGGACCAGACCTGCCCGCCGTCGACCGTCTTCGCCGCGTTCAACGCCTGGGCGCACGAGGACAAGGAGATCGAGGTGTACGACTTCAACGACCACGAAGGGGGCGGCCCCTACCAGGAGGCCGCCAAGCTGCGCTGGCTGCGTTCGTACGTCTGAGCCGGGCGGCCCGGCCGCGCGGCCACAGCGGCCGCTTCCCGGACGCGGTCCGCGGGCTTTCGGACACGACGGCTCCGGCGGCTCCCGCAACCCGGCGGCACCCGGCTCCGGGTGCCGCCGGGTTGCGTCACGCACTTGCGCGGGGCCGCCCACCGCCGACGGTCCACGGGAGACGGCCCCGGCGGCGGCCCTGCACCGCGCCCGGTGACGAGGTGACGGCCGGGCGACGCGCGGGTGGGGTTTCGGCCGAACCGGCGGACCGCCCTTCCCGCCTGGTTTAGACCAGTGGCACCCCCGGTGGCGCACCGAGCCCACACGGCTACCGTACGTCACCCACAGAAGGGCGCGGCATGGCCCGCGCCACCTCGCACGACCACCTCCTCGCCGACGCACGGCCCCTGTACCGGCGGGTGGCCGAACGGCTGCTCGGCGAGCTGCGCGACGGCACCGTCCCGCCGGGAGAGCGGCTGCCCGGTGAGCGCCGGCTGGCCCAGCACTTCGGCGTGAGCAGGGAGACCGTACGGCAGCAGGACGCTCTGGTCCACGAGTTCACACTGCCGGCGGCCGGCTGAGCGCGCCCCGCGCACGTCACGTCAGCCGCCGGGCCACCACCAGCCGGGCACGTGGGGCGCCGTCGGGCCGGCGCCCGAACTCGGGCAGGGCGCGCAGGTCGGCCCGGAACCCGGCGCGCGCCAGCTCGCGGCCCACCTCGTGGAGCCGGAAGGTCCGGTAGTACATGACGAACGGCGGTCGCCACAGCGCGTTGCGCACCCGCATCGCCGCGTCGAAGCCGAGCAGCGTCCAGTAGTCCCGTGAGCCGAGGCGGGGCGGGGCGGCGACGGGGAAGGCGAAGCAGCCGCCCGGCCGGAGCACGGAGCGCACCTGGGTGAACAGGCCCGGCAGTTCGCGGGGCAGGAAGTGCCCGAAGGCCCCGAAACAGACCACGAGGTCGAAGGCGGGGCCGAACGGCAGGGCGCGGGCGTCCGCGCGCACCCAGGAGACCGCCGGCCCTCCGGGCGCGGTGCGCGCGCGGGCGACATCGAGCATGCCCGCGCTGAAGTCCACCCCCGTCACGCTCTCCCGGCACACCCGGGACAGCACGTCCACACCCGCGCCGGTGCCGCAGCACAGGTCGAGCCCGGCGCGGAAGGGCCCCATCGGCGCCAGCGCCGAGGCCACGGAGCCGAGTACCCGGTCCGGCGTCCGGTACGGGGTGTGGTCGAACTTCGGGGCGAGCAGGTCGTAGCCACGCTCGACCGACGACAGCGCCTGGACGGCGAGTTCACGCAGGGTGGGACCTTCCGGACTGAACATCCGGTCAGCCCCGTGCCTGCCCCGCGGGCCCCGCGGGGACGCGGCGCTCCTCCAGGACCGCGAGCACGCGCTCGCACCAACGGGCGTTCTCCCGCTCGAAGGTGATCCCGGCGAGCAGCGTGAGGTAGGGCCCGACGCGGCCGGACTCGCGCAGGTGCTGTTCCTCCGTACGGCCGTCCAGCAGACGCTCGCGGACCCGCTCGTAGCGGGCGAGCTTGCCCAGCGCCCAGGTCCTGCGCTCCTCCACCAGCGTACGGACGTCCGCGGGGTCGACACCGTCCATGGCCTGCATCTTGATCAGGAACTCGTCGCGAATGGCCGTGGGGCGCCGGGTCGGCTCGGCGGCGAAGGCGCTCAGCCGCTCCCGGCCGGCCGGGGTGAGTGTGAACAGCCGCTTGGTGGGCCTGCGTTCCTGCGGCACCGTCCGGGCCTCGATGAGCCCGTCACCCGCGAGGCGCTCCAGCTCCCGGTAGAGCTGCTGAGGCGTGGCGGGCCAGAAGTTGGCGAGCGAGACGTCGAACACCTTGGACAGCTCGTAGCCCGAGGCCTCACCCTCCAGCAGGGCCGCGAGGACGGCGTACTTGAGAGACATGTCGACACGCTAGCAAGGAACGGCTACTCTCCTGCACACCTATTCAAATAGTTTAATAGTTCGCACCCCAGGGGGCTGTGATGCAGGCATTCCGCACGGCGGTCGAGAAGCACGACCTCGACACCCTCGAGACGCTGCTGGCCGAGGACGTGGTGTTCACCAGTCCCGTCGTGTTCAAGCCCTACCGGGGCCGGGCGATCACGGTGGCCATCCTGCGCGCGGTCATCCGCGTCTTCGAGGACTTCCGCTACGAGCGCGTCATCGGCGAGGCGGACGGCCGCGACCACGCGCTGCTCTTCACCGCCCGCGTGGGCGACCGGGAGATCGGCGGCTGTGACTTCCTGCACCTCGACGAGGCCGGCCGGATCGACGAACTCACGGTGATGGTGCGCCCGCTCTCGGGGGCACAGGCGCTGCAGGAGGCGATGGGCGCGCAGTTCGAGCGGATCGCCCAGGAGGCGCGGGAGACCGCGGAGCGTTCGGGCGACTGAGCCCGGCCCGGCCCCGCCTCACCCTGTCCCGCCCTGTCTCACCCCGTTCCACTCCGTCTCGCCACGCCCCGCCCCGTCCCACCATGCTCCGCCCGTCCCGCCTCGCGCCGTCCCGTTTCTCCCCGCCTCGCACCACCCCGCCCCATCCTGTGGTACGCTGCGATCAGCACTTGCGTACGCCCGCCTTGGGCGCCAGTGCCAGTTTCCCTTCGGTTCGCCGACGCGCCCGTCCTGATACGACCGGCTCGTCCGCTTCTCAGCACACCTCGTGAGCAGGGTCTTACCCCCGCTGTGTCCGAGGCGCTGTTCCCGCCGTCCGGAGGCGTGTCGTCCGACCCCTCGCACGGCTTCTCCCCCCCTTCCTCCCGCATGCCCCGCGCCCGCGTCCTCGAAAGGACCGAACACCATGACCACCACGCTCGAACACCCCCCTGTCCAGCACGCCCCGGCCGAGACCGTGAGCGGTGTCCTCGACATCGACGCGAGCGGCAAGGGACATCTGCGGGACGAAAGCCTCCAGCCCGAGCCGACCGACCTCGCCCTCTCCCCCGCACTGATCCGCCGCCACGGTCTGCGCAAGGGCGACCTGGTCGAGGGCGTCCGCGGTGACCGGCGGACCCTGACCGACGTCGTCCGGGTGGGCGGCCGCACACCCGGCCGGCAGGGCGCCCGACGGCACTTCCACGACCTGACACCCGTGCACCCGCACGAGCGGCTGCGCCTCGAACACCCGGCGGCAGGCCTGACCGGGCGGGTCGCCGATCTGATCGCCCCGGTCGGCAAGGGCCAGCGCGGCCTGATCGTGGCCCCGCCGAAGACCGGCAAGACCGTCCTCCTCCAGCAGATCGCCGCCGCGGTCGCCGGCAACCACCCCGGCGCCCGCCTGATGGTGGTGCTGCTCGACGAACGGCCCGAGGAGGTCACGGACATGCGGCGGGCGGTGCGCGGCGAGGTGTACTCCTCGACCTTCGACCGGAGCGCCAAGCAGCACATCGCGCTCGCCGACCTGGTCATCGAGCGGGCCAAGCGGCTCGTCGAGGCCGGCGAGGACGTCGTCATCCTCCTGGACTCCCTCACCCGGCTGTGCAGGGCGCACAACAACGCCGCCTCCTCCGGGGGCCGTACCCTCAGCGGGGGCGTCGACGCCGGAGCGCTGCTCGGGCCCAAGCGGTTCTTCGGCGCCGCCCGTACGGCCGAGGAGGGCGGCTCGCTCACCATCCTCGCCACCGCCCTGGTGGAGACCGGCTCACGGGCCGACGACTTCTACTTCGAGGAACTCAAGGGCACCGGCAACATGGAGCTCCGGCTGAGCCGGGAGCTCGCCGCCCACCGGGTCTTCCCGGCCGTCGACGTGACCGGCTCCGGCACCCGCCGCGAGGAACTGCTGCTGTCGGCCACCGAGTCGACCGCCGTACGAGGGCTGCGGCGGGCCCTGCAGACCCGGGACGGACAGTCCGGCCTGGAGACGCTGCTGGAGCGGATGCGCCAGACGCCGGACAACGCCACGTTCCTGCGGCGCGTCCAGCCGACCCTGCCCGCCGGCTGACGCCACCGCGCGCCCACCGGCCTCCGGCCGGCAGCACCCACACCACCCGGACACCAACCGGCGCCTCCCGCCACCCGGACACCGGGCCGCCTACTGCTGCGGGACCGGACACCGGCCGCCTGCCGCTGCGGCACCGGGCCACCCGCCGGCGCTCACCGCGCCACCCGGTCCCCGGCCCCACCTCCTACGGCATCCGGGTACTCGCAAGCGCGACTCGGCCCGGTCAGCGTGGCGGCCCGAGGGTCCCTTCCTACGTTTTGCGGTATGACTATCGGATTCTCGTTCCGGGCGGCTCGATCCACCTGCCTGCTCTGCGTGGCGGGGCTGCTGACGCTCATGCCCGCCGCCGCGGCCGCCCGTACGGGGCGGCCGGACCCCGGCCCGCCCGGCGGGGCACGGGCGGCGGTCCAGCCGGCGCTGCTGTACCGCTCCGGTACTCAAGTCCGGCCCCGCGCCGGGGCACCCGGGATTCCCGTTGTCTCCGCACTGTCCTGGGTGGTGGCCGACGCCGGGAGCGGTGACGTGCTGGCGGCGCACGACGCCCATCGCAAGCTGCCGCCGGCCAGCACCCTCAAGACCCTGTTCGCCCTCACCGTGCTGCCGGTCCTGCCGGGCGGCATCCGCCACGAGGTGAGCGGGGACGAGCTGAACGGCATCGGTCCCGGCAGCAGCCTGGTCGGGGTCGTCGAGGGCGGCACCTACCGCGTCTCCGACCTGTGGAACGGCGTCTTCCTCAACTCCGGCAACGACGCCGTGCACGTCCTCGCCTCGCTCACCGGCGGCTGGAGCGCCACGGCCGCCCGGATGCAGGCCGAAGCCCGGGCCCTCGGCGCCCACGACACGCAGGTGCGCTCGCCCGACGGCTACGACGCGCCCGGTCAGGTGTCCTCGGCGTACGACCTGGCGGTCTTCGGCCGGGCGGGGCTGCGCAATCCGGACTTCGCGCGGTACTGCGCCAGGATCGACGCGATGTTCCCCGGCCGGAACGGGGAGGCGTACGGCATCCGGAACACCAACCGGCTGCTGACCGGGGAGGGCGGTGTGGAGCCGTACCCGGGGCTGGTCGGTATCAAGAACGGCTACACCAGCAACGCCGGCAACACGCTGGTCGCCGCCGCCCGCCGTGACGGCCGGACCCTCGTGGTGACCGTGATGAACCCGCAGGAGGGCGGCGGCCACGCCGTGTACGAGGAGGCCCGCTCCCTGCTCGACTGGGGCTTCGAGGCGGCCGGGCGCGTCGACCCGGTGGGTTCGCTGGTGTCCGGGAACGTCCGGCCGCGGCAGGGCCCCGAGGCCGTACCCGCGGCGGTCGCGCACGCACGGCCGTCCCGGCACGGCCCGGGCTGGCCGGAGACCGGCGCGATCGTGGGCGTGGGCGGACTCGGCGCGGGTGCCATGGCACTGGTCCTGCGGTTCAGGCTGGTGCGGGTGAAGGGCGGCTGAGTGCCTGCCGCCCCGGCCTCCGCGTGGGCGGGGAGACATCACCAGGGGCGGACCACCGGGTCGGGGGTGGTGCCGGCCGCACCTTTCCTCGGGGGCAGCCGTCGTTCCGCGGCCGGAGCGCCGCTCACCTCCGGATCGAGCACCACCTCTTCCCGAGCACGCCGACGCCCGCCCTCGGCAGGGCCCAGGTGATCAGCGAGCGGTACTGCGCCGAACGGGGCGTCCCGTACTGCCGAACGGGGTTGCTCGCCTCGTACCGGGGGACCCTGCGGCATCTCCGCCGTGTCGGTCAGCCGCTGCGCGACGCCCGCTGACGGCACGCGGGCCGGCGCGGGGCCCGGCGCACGACGGTCAGCTGTGCAGCACGCCCGCGCCGAGCAGCCCGAACAGCAGGACCCCGACCGCGATCCGGTAGACGACGAAGGCGTTGAAGCTGTGCCTGGCGACGAACCTCAGCAGCCAGGCGATGGAGGCGTAGGCGACCGCGAAGGACACGAGGGTGCCGACCGCCAGGGGGGCGGCGCCGGCTCCGGTGCCCAGCGCGTCCTTCAGCTCGTACAGACCGGCACCGGTCAGGGCCGGGATGCCGAGGAAGAAGGAGAGCCGCGTGGCGGCCACCCGGTCGAGGCCGAGCATCAGGGCGGTGGACATGGTGGCACCGGAGCGGGAGAAGCCCGGGAAGAGCAGGGCGAGGATCTGGGAGCCGCCGACCAGCATCGCGTCCTTGAACGAGGTGTCGTCCTCGCCCCGCTTGTGCCGGCCCGTGCGGTCCGCCGCCCACATCACGCCACTGCCGACGATCAGCGAGCCGGCCACCACCCACAGTGAGGCGAGCGGTTGCTTGATCAGCGGTTTGGCGGCCAGGCCGACGAGCACGACCGGGAGGGTCGCGCAGAGGACCCACCAGGCGAACCGGTAGTCGTGGTGGTAGCGCTCCTCCCGGTCGGTCAGTCCGCGCAGCCACGCGGAGGCGATCCGCGCGATGTCCTTGCGGAAGTAGACGAGCACGGCGGCGATCGCGCCGACCTGGATGACCGCCGAGAACGCGATGACGGCGTCGTCGTCGACGGGGACGCCCATCAGCCCTTCGACGATCTTGAGGTGGCCGGTGGAGGAGACCGGAAGGAACTCGGTCACGCCCTCGACGGCTCCGAGGACGACGGCCTGACCGATGCTGATGGCGCTCATGGGGTCCCGTTCTGCTCGGGGCGGGCGGACGCGCGGCGACAGGGGCGGAAGGGGCCAGTCCTACTACACGCGGACCGGTGCCACGCGTCACGCCCAGAGCGCGTCGGCCAGCGTCACCCCCGCGAAGGCCGCCCCCAGGCCGGCCGCCACACTGGCCACCACGTTGACGGCCGCCTGGAGGCGGGCGCCGCTCCCGGTGAGCCGGAGCGTCTCGTAGGAGAAGGTCGAATACGTCGTGAGGGCGCCGCACAGCCCGGTGCCGAGCAGCAGCCCGAGGCGGGAACCGGCGGCACCGGCGAGCGCGGCACCGGTCAGCAGGCCCAGCACCAGGCAGCCGACGACGTTCACCGCGAGGGTGCCCCAGGGGAAGCCCGAGTCGTGCCGGGAGCGCACCGCGCGGTCGGTGAGGTGGCGCAGCGGCGCGCCGACCATGGCGCCCGCGACGACCAGCAGCCAGTTCACGTACGCGGCCCGCCCTTCGTGTCCGTCGCCCCGGCTCCGGTGGCCGGCCCGCCCCGGCCGACGTGCCCGGTGGCTTCGCGGTCACCGCCCACAACCGCGGTCCGCCTCAGAACGCGGCGCGTCGCCCACGCGGCGCACGACACCGCCGCCAGTGCCGCGAGCGGCGTCGCGGCCACATGGGCCAGGCCGGTGCGGACCTGGCCGGCGGCGAACAGCTGTTGGCCGTCGACGGCGTAGGCGGAGAAGGTGGTGAAGCCGCCGAGCACGCCCGTGCCGAAGAAGGGCCGGACCAGTCGGTGGGCGGCCCACGCCTCGGTGACGACCACCATGAACACGCCGATCACGGCACAGCCGACGACGTTGGCCCAGAAGGTGGTCCAGGGGAAGCCGCCGGGCTGCGTCGGCCACCGGAGGGAGGCCGCGTAGCGCGCGGCGGCGCCGGCGCCGCCGCCGAGGGCCACGACCGCGACGACCGGTGCCTGGGCACGCCACCGCTGTCGCCCGGGGATGCCTGCTCGGGTGCCGTCGGAGCGGTTGGAGCCGTCGGCCTGCGGGGCTGTCATGGTCGTACGTCTCCTACTCGCCGGGCAGGGGGAGCCCCCGATCGCAAGTAGGGACCGTTGGCGGCGTCCGTGCCGCGGTTCGTCACGGCGGGCCCCACCGCCGCGCCGCGCACACCGGGCCGCGGCCGGTGCCAGCCTAGCGCCGGGGCGGCGTCCGGGTCACGTCCGGCGGGGCTGCCGCCCGGTCCCTTGCGCGCACACTAATTGCACACTCAATTAATGCTGGTTCCGGTGCTACCGTGCAGGTATGGCAGTCAAGACGCCCGGTGCCCGGCTCGAGGAGCGGTGGCGGGAGATCCTCTCCGTGCACGCGCGCACGATGTGCGAGATCGATCGCGCCCTGCACCCCCACGGCCTGGGCGCGAGCGACTTCGAGGTGCTCGACATCCTCGCCACCGAAGGGCCCGGGGAAGGCGCCCAGTGCCGGGTGCAGAACCTGGTCGGCCGGGTCCATCTGAGCCAGAGCGCGCTGTCCCGGCTCATCGCCCGGCTGGAGAAGGACGGGCTGGTGGAGCGCTCGATGTGCGCGGAGGACCGGCGCGGCGTCTACGTCGCCCTGACCCGCGGCGGACGCGCGCTGCACGCCGAGGTACTGCCGCTGCAGCGGGCCGTACTGGCCCGCATGCTCGGCGACGATCGGTAACGCTTGACCTCAGGGGCGGGCCAGCAGAGTGCGCACGCCGTCCGACGTGAGCGTGAGGCGGTGGTCCGAGCCGGCGTCGATGGACAGCGACAGGTCGTCGGCCGGCCACTGCGCGGCGAGGGCGCCCAGCGGCACCATGCGGTAGCGCGAGACGTACGGCAGCAGGTCGGCCATCTCCAGTTCCGAGGTGAAGACCGGCACCACCTGACGGCCGCCCTGCTGTTCCAGTACCGGCAGGGCCAGCATCCCGGGATCGGCGGCGTCCTGGGCGTTCGCGTCGTCGGGCACCGGGACGAGGACGTCGCTGCCGGCGAGCGTGTCGAGCGCCGCCGTGTCCTCGGTGTTCTCGGCGAGTGCGTCCAGCGCACGCTGGGCGGGCGAGACGGAGTTGTCGTTCGCGGGAGTTTCCATGGCAGGTCCCTGGTAGCGGCGGTGGTGGGCCCGCCCCGATGATCCGTCACGGGGCGGTTCAGGCTCGCGTACCCGATCGCCCCGGCGGCAATCATGCCCGGCCCTCCGACCGGGACGGATGTGCGAGGCGGGGCGCGTCCCGTGGAGCGACGGACGCCGGGGCGCGCGGGCCGACGGGTGCCCGGGAAGGCCGGTGAACCGATCATCTGATCGGCCGGGGGCCCACTTGATCGATCATAAGTGCGGTGGGGTTAGCATATGAGCGCCGCCTAGCTCGAAAGACAGAGACGTGACTGCCAACGACGACTCGTTCACCAACTGGAAGCACCGCGAGGAGATCGCGGAATCGATGATCCCGATGATCGGGAAGCTGCACCGGGAGCAGGACGTCACGATCCTGCTGCACAGCCGTTCCCTGGTGAACAAGTCGGTGGTCAGCATCCTCAAGACCCACCGCTTCGCCCGCCAGATCGCCGGCGCGGAGCTCTCGGTCACCGAGACGATGCCCTTCCTGCGGGCCCTCAGCACGCTCGACCTCGGTCCCTCGCAGATCGACATCGGCATGCTCGCCGCGACCCACCGGAGCGACGACCGCGGGCTGTCGGTGGAGGAGTTCACCGCCGAGGCCGTCGCCGGTGCCACCGGCACCAACAAGACCGACCGACGCGAGCCGCGCGACGTCGTCCTGTACGGCTTCGGCCGCATCGGCCGGCTCGTCGCCCGCCTGCTCATCGAGAAGGCCGGCTCGGGCAACGGTCTGCGGCTGCGCGCCATCGTGGTCCGGGGCGGCGGCGAGCAGGACCTGGTCAAGCGGGCCTCGCTGCTGCGCCGCGACTCCGTGCACGGCCAGTTCCAGGGCACGATCACCGTCGACGAGGACACCAGCACGATCCTCGCCAACGGCAACGCCGTCAAGGTGATTCACGCGGACGACCCGGCGCAGGTCGACTACACGGCGTACGGCATCAGCAACGCCATCCTCATCGACAACACCGGCAAGTGGCGCGACCGCGAAGGCCTGTCCAAGCACCTGCGTCCGGGCATCGACAAGGTCGTTCTGACCGCGCCGGGCAAGGGCGACGTCCCCAATATCGTCCACGGCGTCAACCACGACACCATCAAGCCGCAGGAGCGGATCCTGTCCTGCGCCTCCTGCACCACCAACGCGATCGTCCCGCCGCTCAAGGCCATGGCGGACGAGTACGGCGTGCTGCGTGGCCACGTGGAGACCGTCCACTCGTTCACCAACGACCAGAACCTGCTGGACAACTACCACAAGTCGGACCGCCGCGGCCGGTCCGCGCCGCTGAACATGGTCATCACGGAGACGGGTGCGGCGTCCGCCGTCGCCAAGGCCCTCCCGGACCTCCAGGCGAAGATCACCGGCAGCTCGATCCGGGTCCCGGTCCCGGACGTCTCCATCGCGATCCTCAACCTCCAGCTCGCCCGCGAGACCACCCGCGAGGACGTGCTCGACCACCTGCGCGAGGTGTCGCTGACCTCGCCGCTCAAGCGGCAGATCGACTTCATCAGCGCCCCCGACGCGGTCTCCAGTGACTTCATCGGCTCGCGCCACGCCTCGATCGTCGACGCGGGCGCGCTGAAGGTCGAGGGCGACAACGCCATCCTCTACCTCTGGTACGACAACGAGTTCGGCTACTCCTGCCAGGTGGTCCGCGTCGTCCAGCACGTCTCCGGGGTGGAGTACCCGACCTACCCGGCCCCGGCGGTCTGATCCCGGGCCCCGAACGGGGCGCGTATGTGCGCGGGGCGGCACCCGACGCCGCGCAGGAGGTGCCGGACACCGGACGACCGGCATCAGGCGGCCGGGACCGGGCAGGCGTGGGACGGCGTTCCCCCGAACGCCGTGTCGCACGTTGGCCGGCTGCAACGAGAATGGGCCCATGAACGGACTGGTTCGGCGCTCCCCCTGGGCCGGGGTGCTGATCTGGTGCGTGGCGGTCCTGAGCACGACCGTCCTGGCCGCGTCCGCCGTGGTGCGCAGCACCGTGCTCGATCCGGAGTTCTACGGCCGGGTGCTGGAGGACGAGAGGGCGTACCAGCGCTTCTACGACGAGGTGCTGGTCGACCCGGGCAGTACGCCGCTGACCAGCGACCTGCTGAACCGGCTGCCGGTCCCGCAGTCGACCATCACCTCGAACATCAAGGTCGTGGTCCCGCCGGAGACCCTGCGGGCCATGACGGACCGGCAGATCGCCGAGGTGATCCACTACCTGGAGGGCGATCGCGGCCGGCTGCGGGTCACGGTCGACCTCGAGCCCGTCGTCGCGAACGTCGAACGGCTCAGCCGGGCCTACTTCAAAGACGCGGTCGCTTCGCTGCAGCAGCGGTCCGAACCCGACTTCCAGGCCTTCGTGCAACGCCTGTCCGAACTGGCGGCGCAGGTGGTGGCCGGCGAGGCACCGCTGGAGGGCATGCCGTCGCTGCCACTCTCCCCCGACCAGTCGGTCAGGGCCACGGACGCGCTGATGCACCTGGTGCCCGACGCCGAGCGCGCCGTCCTCCGTCCGACCGTGCGGACGGCGCTGGACCGGGGGGACGTGGCCGCGGCACTGGCCGCGGTCGCGCCGGTCGCCCTGACCGACCGGGTCCGGGCGACCGCGGCGGACCTGTTGCGGGAGGCGAGGCAGGGCACCTGGGTCGTCACCGTCGATGTCGATCCCTCGCACGAGGCGCTGGCTCCGGTGGCCCGCGCGCGGTCCGTCACCCGTCTCTTCCAGGAGGTGGTGGAACCGGCGGCCGCGGTGCTCTGCGCCGCCGCGCTCACCCTGCTGTGGTTGTCCACGCCCTCCCCCGGCAGGCGCCGGCTGATGCCGCTCGGCTGGGTACCGGTCGCCGCCGCGGCGGTGATGGCGCTGACGGTGCTCCTGCTGCGCCTGGTCCCCGGGGACGCGCTGTTCGGTCCCCCGTCGTCATGGCCCCCGACCGCGGCCGGCCTCCTGGGCGACGTTCAGGCCAACGCCTTCGACCGGCTCCTGACCACCGCCACCGTGGTGGCGGTGATCCTGCTCGCCGCCGGAGCCCTGCTGATCACCGTCAGCTGGGTCTGGCAGACCAGGCCCGGCATGCCGGTCCTCACCGATCCGCGGCACGGCCCCGTCCTGACCTTCGCGGTCACCGCGTGCGCCCTCGTGGGCACCATGGTGGCGCCGGTGGCGATCACCGGCTCCTCTCCGCGCCTGTGCCAGGGCAGCGCCGAACTGTGCGACGCCCGCTACGACGAGATCGCCCAGCTCGCGTCGCACAACGCGATGGCCACGACGGCGGACCGGTTCATCGGCCCCCTGCAGGACCCGGACATCGTCGGCCAGCTCGACGCCGGGGTGCGGGTCCTGCTCCTCGACACGCACCAGTGGGAGCGGCCGGAGGAGGTCGCGGACCGTCTGAGCAGCTCGGACTTCTCCCCGGAGCTGCGGCAGTGGCTCACCCGGATCCTGGAGCGGGTGAACCCTCCCCACCCCGGTCTGTGGCTGTGCCACTCGGTGTGCGGCGCCGGAGCCCTCGATCTGGTGCCCACGCTGCGGCAGATCGGTGACTGGCTGCGCGCCCACCCCACGGAGGTCGTCACCCTGATCCTGCAGGACGGCGTCGACTCCGTGGCGAGCCAGAACGCCTTCGCACTGGCCGGACTGTCCGACCTGCTGTACGAGCCGGACACGGACCCCGACCGCCCGTGGCCCCGGCTGGGGGACATGATCGACGGCGGGCGGCGGCTGGTCGTCTTCGCGGAGAAGGCCGACGGCCCCGCACCCTGGTACCGGAACTTCTACCGGTACGGCATGGAGACGCCGTTCGCCTTCCGCAGCCCGGACGAGATGTCCTGCCTGCCCAACCGGGGCGGGACGGGCAAGCGGCTGTTCCTGCTCAACCACTTCGTCACGGCGGGCGGCGGACGGCGGCTGGACGCCGGGGTCGTCAACGCGCGGCAGCGGGTGCTGGAGCGGGCGCACACCTGCGAGCAGCGGCGCGGCAGGCCGGTGAACTTCGTCGCGGTGGACTACGCGACGATCGGCGACGCGCTCGGCGCCGTCGACGACCTCAACGCCGAGCGCCGCCGGGACGAATCCCGCTTCCCCGTCGGACGGTCGCCGGACGGGCTCCCGAGCACGGGGTGAACGCGCGCCTCGGACGGGGCCGGGGACAGGGCGGTACGACGCCCGACGGCGTGGTGGGTGCTCCGCGTCGTCGGGCGGGTGCCGCCGGCGGCCCCGGGCCGGCTCACCCGTTGATCTCGGACTGTGAGCCTGGTTCGGTCCGTACGTCCTCCTCGGCCGAGTCCGTGATCGTGACGCCGGCGGCGGCCGTCGCGGCCCGGGCACCGGCCGTGAACGGCAGCGGGAGCAGCCCGGCCGTCATCAGCCCGGCCGCGACGGCACCCGTCATGAGAAACAGAAGGGCCGGCTCCACGCCCTCTGGCGTCGAGCCGGCCCTTGCCGGCCGGGGAGTTCCCGGAGGGGACCCGGTCAGTCCGTGCCGAACTCCATCGCGGCGCGGTCGAGCAGTTCGTCGTCGCCGGAGACCTCACCGCGGGACGCGATGG
Organism: Streptomyces sp. JK94; assembly: GCF_053613315.1. Lineage (NCBI taxonomy): Bacteria > Bacillati > Actinomycetota > Actinomycetes > Kitasatosporales > Streptomycetaceae > Streptomyces > Streptomyces sp. JK94. Next base: position 164,793 of record NZ_JBSICH010000019.1, read on the forward strand.
CCTGGGCGCCGCCCTCCGGCATGGCGCCGATCAGTCCGGTCGCGGCGGCCTGGGCGGCGCCGATGGCGGGGTTGGCGGTGCCGATCAGACCGAGCCCGGCGTACTGCTCCAGCTTGGCGCGGGAGTCGGCGATGTCGAGGTTGCGCATGGTGAGCTGGCCGATCCGGTCGACCGGGCCGAAGGCGGAGTCCTCGGTGCGCTCCATGGACAGCTTGTCCGGGTGGTAGCTGAACGCCGGGCCCGTGGTGTCGAGGATCGAGTAGTCCTCGCCGCGCCGCAGCCGCAGGGTGACCTCACCGGTGACCGCGGAGCCGACCCAGCGCTGCAGCGACTCCCGGATCATCAGGGCCTGCGGGTCGAGCCAGCGGCCCTCGTACATCAGCCGGCCCAGCCGCCGGCCCTCGACGTGGTAGTGGGCGAGGGTGTCCTCGTTGTGGATCGCGTTGACGAGGCGCTCGTACGCCGCGTGCAGCAGGGCCATGCCCGGGGCCTCGTAGATGCCGCGGCTCTTGGCCTCGATGATCCGGTTCTCGATCTGGTCGGACATGCCCATGCCGTGCCGGCCGCCGATGGCGTTGGCCTCCGTCACCAGGTCGACCGGGGAGGCGAACTCCTTGCCGTTGACCGTCACCGGGCGGCCCTGGTCGAAGCCGATGGTGACGTCCTCGGCGGCGATCTCGACCGACGGGTCCCAGAACCGCACGCCCATGATGGGCTCCACGGTCTCCACGCCCGTGTCGAGGTGCTCCAGCGTCTTGGCCTCGTGGGTGGCGCCCCAGATGTTGGCGTCGGTGGAGTACGCCTTCTCCGCGGAGTCCCGGTAGGGGAGGTCGTGGGCGAGGAGCCACTCCGACATCTCCTTGCGGCCACCCAGCTCCGTCACGAAGTCCGCGTCCAGCCACGGCTTGTAGATCCGCAGCTGCGGGTTGGCGAGCAGGCCGTAGCGGTAGAACCGCTCGATGTCGTTGCCCTTGAAGGTGGAGCCGTCGCCCCAGATCTGGACGTCGTCCTCGAGCATCGCCCGGACCAGGAGCGTACCCGTGACGGCGCGGCCGAGCGGGGTGGTGTTGAAGTACGCCCGCCCGCCCGAGCGGATGTGGAACGCCCCGCAGGTGAGTGCGGCCAGGCCCTCCTCGACCAGCGCCGCGCGGCAGTCGACCAGGCGCGCGATCTCGGCGCCGTAGGTCTTCGCGCGGTCGGGCACCGAGGCGATGTCGGGCTCGTCGTACTGGCCGATGTCGGCGGTGTACGTGCAGGGGACGGCGCCCTTGTCACGCATCCACGCGACCGCGACCGAGGTGTCGAGGCCGCCCGAGAAGGCGATACCGACGCGCTCGCCGGTGGGGAGGGAGGTGAGGACCTTGGACATAGGAAGAGTATGCATGACAACGCATGGCCATGCAAAGCCCGGGTGGTCACCGGGCCGGCATCGCGACGTACTGGTACTCCAGGAACTCCTCGATCCCCACCGTTCCGCCTTCGCGGCCCAGCCCCGACTGCTTGACGCCGCCGAAGGGCGCGGCGGGGTGGGAGACGAGCCCGGTGTTGAGGCCGACCATGCCGGCCTCCAGGCGTTCGCTGACGCGCAGGGCCCGGTCCAGCCCCTCGGTGAAGACGTAGCCGACGAGCCCCCAGGGAGTGTCGTTGGCGCGGCGTACGGCCTCGTCCTCGTCGTCGAAGGTGAGGATCGCCGCCACGGGGCCGAAGATCTCCGTGTCCATCAGACGGCTGTCCGCACCGACGTCGGTGAGCACCGTGGGCGGGTAGAAGCAGCCGGGGCCCTCGGGCGTACGGCCGCCGCAGAGGATCCGCGCGCCGCGCCGCACCGCGTCGGCCACCAGCTCCTCGACCTTGGCCCGCCCGGCCGCGTCGATGAGCGGGCCGACGTCGACCCCGTCGCGGGTGCCGGGGCCCACGACGAGCGCCTCCATCCGTCGGGTGAGGCGCCGTGCGAACGCCTCGGCCACCGACCGGTGGACGAAGAAGCGGTTGGCTGCGGTGCACGCCTCGCCCATGTTGCGCATCTTGGCGATCATCGCGCCGTTCACGGCCACGTCCAGGTCGGCGTCGTCGAAGACGATGAAGGGCGCGTTGCCGCCCAGCTCCATCGAAGCGCGGACGACCGTGTCGGCGCACTGGGCGAGCAGGAGCCGGCCGACCCGCGTGGAGCCGGTGAAGGACAGCTTGCGGATGCGTCCGCCGCGCAGAAGCGGCTCGCAGACCGCCCCCGCCCGGGAGGTGGGGACGACGTTGAGCACACCGTCCGGCAGCCCGGCCTCCGCGAGGACGTCGGCGAGTGCCAGGCTGGAGAGCGGGGTCTGCGGGGCGGGCTTGAGCACCATGGTGCAGCCGGCCGCGACCGCCGGGCCGATCTTGCGGGCGCCCATGGCCAGCGGGAAGTTCCACGGGGTGATCAGCAGACAGGGCCCGACCGGGCGCCGGGAGAGCAGCATGCGGTGGCGTCCGTCGGGGAGGACGCCGTGGCCGCCCTCGACACGGACGGCCTCCTCGGAGAACCAGCGGAAGAACTCCGCCGCGTACGCGACCTCTCCCCTGGCCTCCGCCAGCGGCTTGCCCATCTCGGACGTCATCAGGCGGGCGAGGCCGTCGGCGCGGTCGAGGAGGATCTCGTAGGCGCGGCGCAGGATCTCGCTGCGCGCCCGCGGCGCCGTGCGGGCCCACTCCTCCTGCGCCCGTACCGCCGCGTCCTCGGCGAGCCGGGCGTCCTCGGGGCCGGCGTCGGCGACCCGGCAGAGGATCTCACCGGTCGCGGGGTCGTCCACGGGCAGGGTGGCGCCGTCGGCGGCGTCGGTCCAGGCGCCGCCGACGAAGAGGCGTGTCGGTGTGCCGGTCACGAGGTAGCTCCCGGTCGTGTTCACCGCTTCGCCGGTGCCGAGGTGCCGGCCTCGACGGCGGCCGTCCAGGCCCGGAGTCCCTCGTCTACCTCGGACTCTCCGATCACGAGGGCCGGGATCATCCGGACCACCTGGTTCCAGGCTCCGCAGAGCAGCAACAGCAGCCCTTCGTCCACGGCGGCGCGCTGGACCCTGGCGGCCGTCCCGGGGTCCGGGTCGCCGTCCTCGGTGACGAACTCGCCGGCCAGCATCAGCCCCATGCCCCGCACGTCCCCGATGGCCGGCGTGCGGGCGGCCACCGCCTCCAGCCCGTGCCGCAGCCTCGCGCCCATGGCCTCGGCGTTCTCGACCAGTTTCTCGTCCCGTACGACGTCGAGCGTGGCGCAGGCCGCCGCGCACGCCACCGCGTTGGCGCCGTAGGTGCCGCCCTGCGAGCCCGGCCGGGCCCTGCGCATCAGCTCCTCGGGGGCGGCGATCGCGGACAGCGGGAATCCGCTGGCCAGCCCCTTGGCGGTGACGAGGACGTCCGGGGTGACGCCGAAGTGCTCGTGGCCCCAGAACCGGCCGGTGCGGCCCACGCCGGTCTGCACCTCGTCCAGGATCAGCAGGAAGCCGTGCCGGTCCGCCCGCTCCCGCAGGCCTTCCAGGAAGGCGCGGGTCGCGGGCACGTAGCCGCCCTCGCCGAGCACCGGTTCGACGACGACGGCGGCGGTGTCGGCGGGCGAGGAGATCGTCTGGAGGGTGTAGTCGAGTTCCCGGAGCGCGAAGCGGGTGGCGGTCTCCTCGTCCCAGCCGTAGCGGAAGGCCGTCGGGAACGGGGTGACGACCACCCCGCTCATCAGCGGTGAGAAACCGGACCGGAAGCGGGTGCCGGAGGTGGTCATGGAGGCCGCGGCCACGGTCCGGCCGTGGAAGCCGCCGTGGCAGACCAGGACGTTGGGCCGGCCGGTGGCCTGGCGGGCCAGCCGCAGCGCAGCTTCCACCGCCTCGCTGCCGGAGTTGGTGAAGAACAGGCTGTCCAGACCGGCGGGCAGCACCTCGCCGAGCCGCTCGACGAGACGCTTGAGGGGCCGGTGCATGACGGTCGTGTACTGGGCGTGGACCAGCGTGCCCACCTGCTCCTGGGCGGCGGCCACGACCCTGGGGTGGCAGTGCCCGGTGCTGGTGACGCCGATGCCGGCGGTGAAGTCCAGATAGCGGCGGCCGTCCTCGCCGTGGAGGTGGACGCCCTCGCCCCGGACGGCCACCACCGGGGTGGCCTGGCGAAGGTGCGGCGACAGTGCGGTCATGCTCGTCTCCCGGCCCGGTCGTCGGTCTGCTGCGGTCCCCCGAGCCTTCCCCCGGTCCACGCCCCGGCACCGCGTGATCTGTCCGGCCGCGGGGCGGTGTCCGGACGATGTGTCAGCCGTTCCGCACCCGTCGCGCCCCTCGTCCGCGCCCCGGCCACCGCCCGCGCGCCCTTGCGCAGGGCAGCAACGGCTTGTCACAGTGACGGGGTCGCAGGGAGGGACCGTGAGCGAGAAGCAGCGCAGGGCCCCGGACCCGGCGGGCCGCCCGCTCACCGTGGCCGACGTGCTGGCGCTGCCGGTCCTGGCGGGCGGGGACCCCCGGGTGGTCACCGGCCTGGACGCCGTCGACCGCCCGGTCCGCTGGGTCCACATCACCGAACTGACCGACCCGGCCTCCTTCCTCAAGGGCGGCGAACTCGTCCTCACCACCGGCATGCCCCTGCCCGACGACCCCGCCGGGGTGCGCCGCTACGTCGACGAACTCGCCGCCGTCGGCGCCGCCGCCCTGGTCATCGAACTCGTCCGCCGCTACCACCGGCCGCCCGGCGCCCTCGTCCACGCCTGCCGGGCACGCGGCCTGCCCCTCGTCACGCTCGCCAAGGACGTCAACTTCCTGGAGGTCACCCAGGTCGTGCACACACTGCTCCTCGGCAACCAGGCGGACGCGATGCGCCGGACCCAGCGCGTCCACGAGGCGTTCACCGCCCTGACCCTGCGCGGCGCCGGCCCCGAGGAGGTGCTGCGCACCGCGGCGGAGACGAGCGGACGCACGGTCGTGCTGGAGAACCTGGTGCACCGGGCGCTGGTCTGCGAGACCTCCGGCAGGACCACGCACGCCGCGCTCGCCGGCTGGGAACAGCGCTCCCGGACCACTCCCCCCGTCGACCGCGTCGGCGTCCGCGGCCCCGAGGGCTGGCTGGTGGCCCCGGTGGAGTACCGGGGCGAGGACTGGGGGCGCGTGGTCATGCTCCCCGGCCCGCCCGGCTCGGCCCCCGCGCCGGCCTTCGGGCCCGAGGACCAGACCGTGCTGGAGAGGGCCGCGATGGCCCTCACCATCGCCCGCCTCACCCACCCCACGCCCTGGGAACGCACCGCGCACCGCAACGCTCTGCGCGACCTGGTCGAACAGCGCCACCGCTCCCCCGCGGACGCGCACGCCCGGATCACGGCCCTGGGACTGCCCACGGAGGACTGCCGCTTCGTCGCCGTGGTCGTGGACGTCCCCGCGGCACAGGACACCGCGCGGACCGAGTCCCTTCTCTCCGAGGAGGTGAGCGCGACGGGCACCCGGGCACTCGTCGGCCTCCTCGCCCCGGGCCGCCTCGGCGTTCTGCTGGCGCTGCGCCCCTCCCAGCCCTGGCGGCCGGTCGTGGAGCGGCTGAGCCGCACCGCGCTGGACCCGGCCCCGGGCACGGCCGTGAGCGTCGGCTCCCCGGCCGCCGACCTGGCAGGCGTCCCCCGGTCGTTCCGCGAGGCGGCCCGGGTGGCCGAGGCCACCGGGCCCGGTCAGGCCCTGCCGCCGGACCGCTCCTTCCACGAACGGTCCGACATCGGCCTGCGCCGCCTGTTGTACGCGCTCCGCGACGACCCCCGCGTCCAGGCGTACGCGGAGCGGCAGCTGGGCCGGCTCCTCGACCACGACGCCCGGCACGGCACCGACCTCCTGGCGACCCTGCGCGGGTATCTGGACGCCGCCGGCAACAAGACCCTCGCCGCCCGCGCCGGCGGCCTGTCCCGGGAGACCGTCTACCAACGCCTGCGCGCCATCGAGCGGTTGCTGGGCCGCGATCTGGAGTCCGGTGAGCAGCGCACCGAACTCCACGTGGCGCTGCAGGCGCTGGACGCGCTGCGAAACCACTGACCCGTCAGAACGGACGGGCCACGGGCCGTACCCGGCGTCCGTTCACCCAGCCGAGCAGAGCCACCGAGCACAGCGCGGCGAACGCGCACCAGGTCGAGACGGACTCCAGACGCCACAGGCCCCAGCAGATCAGCGCCCCCACCGCGGTCAGCAGCCCGAGCCCGCGCAGACCGCGGTCGCCGGACAGCAGCAGGGAGCCGACCGTGGCCACCAGGTAGCCCGCGACGAGCAGCGGGGCGTGCGGCAGGTCCACCACGTAACCCACGGTGTGGCCGCGGATCTCCGCCCGCACGGGACGCGTGGCGAGGGCGTACGCGAGCACCGCCGCCGTGACGGCTCCCACGGCGAGCGCCCCGGCCGGGCCGCGCCGCGCGTTGCGCGGAACGGCGCACAGCACACCCGCCGGCACCCACAGGGCGAGCAGGGGCAGGGCGATGACGGTCCAGGCGAGGGTGGCCGGGCCGGTCCCCCCGCCGGAGGCCCAGACCGCCGCCTCGACCATCTGGTGCACTCCGAGCAGCAGGGGAAGCGCGGCCAGCGGAAGGTCACGCGCCCGGCCGGCGCGCACCACACAGGCCACGCCGACGGCGGCGACCCCGGTCCCCGCGACGAGGTCGGCCTCCGCGCTCCAGCACATCTCTGCGTCCTCGGGTCGGCCGACGGGTTTCCATCCTCACCGGCCCGCGGGGCACGGCCGCGTCGACACGGCCGTGCCCCGCGGGCGGGGTTCGTCCTCACCGACGTCCGTCCCACCCGGACACCGAAGCACCGGACACCTCGACGGGTCCCTCCGCGGGCGTCTCCACGGCGGCCCCGGCCGCTGCGCGCGAGCATCTCCCCTCCCCTCCCCTCCCCTCTCCTGTCCGGGCGGCGACCGATGAGTTTTCCGGCGAGCGCCGGTCGAAGACACGGAAACCGCACACCGGACCCGGAGGACCCCACATGCGTACGTTGATCAGCACCGCCTTCGTCTCCCTCGACGGCGTGATGGAGGCCCCCGGCGGCGAACCGGGCTACCGGAACTCCGGGTGGACCGTCGAGCACGTCGACTTCCTCCCCGAGGCGTACGACATCAAGGGCCGGGAGCAGAGCGAGGCCGCGGCGATGCTGCTGGGCCGGACGAGCTACGAGGCGTTCAGCCGGGTGTGGCCGGACATGGAGGACTTCGCCCGGTACAAGGCGATGCCCAAGTACGTCGTCTCCACCCGCCTAACCGAGGACGACCTGGTGTCCGACTGGGGCGGGACGACCATCCTGCGCTCGCTCGACGAGGTGGCCTCGCTCAAGGAGACGGAGGGCGGCCCGATCATCGTCCACGGCAGCTCCACGCTGAACCACGGCCTGTCGGACGCCGGCCTGGTCGACCGCTACCACCTGCTCGTCTTCCCGGTGCTGCTCGGCGCGGGCAAGCGCCTGTTCAGTGCGACGGACCAGGACGCCCGGAAGCTGAAGCTGGTCGAGTACGAGGCCTACGCCAACGGGGTGCAGAAGAACGTGTTCGACGTCGTCCGCTGACCGGGTCCCGGCCCGTCGACGGCCCGGCCGCGCGGGACGGGCGGTGCTCCCGCGGGTCGACGGCCCGGCCGTGCGAGGCGAGCGGTGCTCCCGGGCGTCGTCGGGAGCACCGCTCGTGGCGCCTCGGGCCGGCCGGTCAGGCGTCGGCGCCGTCCGCCGGCCCGAAGACGGCGTGCAGGCGCCGGGTGTGGTCGACCCGGCGTCGCGGCCCCGTGAGGGCGACCGTCGCCGTCAGACGCGGGTCGCTGCTGGAGGCGGCGAGCCGCAGCTCCAGGTCGCCCGGTTCGACGACACGGCGGCCGTCGCGGCCGGTGAAGGAGGCGAGGTCGGCCGGGACCGTGACGCGGATACGGCGGGCCTGGCCGGCGGCGAGCGGCACCCGCGTGTAGCCGATGAGGCGCTGCACCGGCTGGACGACGGAGGCCACCGGATCGTGCAGGTAGAGCTGGACGACTTCGGTGCCGTGCCGTCCGCCGGTGTTGCGGACGGTGAGTTCCAGCACGAACTCGCCGTCGGTGGGCGCCTCCTCGCCGGCCACCGCGAGGCCGCTCCACTCGAACGTGGTGTAGCCGAGACCGTGGCCGAAGGCGAAGGCGGGCGTCGGATCGATGGTGGACACCTCGCCGGCGTGGGCGAGCCGCGGCCCGAGGTAGGTGGCCGGCTGCGCACCCGTGCCGCGCGGCACGCTGACCGGCAGCCGGCCGGAGGGGTCCGTCCGTCCGCTGAGCACTCCGGCGAGGGCGGCGGTACCCTCCACGCCGGGGAAGAACGACTGGACGATCGCGGCGGACTCCGCCACGGCCCGGCCGAGGGCGTAGGGGCGCCCCGCGAGCAGCACGGTGACGACCGGCCTGCCGGTGTCGAGCAGCGCGTCGAGGAGCTGCTGCTGGGCGCCGGGCAGGGCCAGCGACTCGGCGTCACAGCCCTCACCGCTGGTGCCGCGGCCGAACAGCCCGGCCCGGTCGCCCAGGACGGCGACGACCACATCGGCGTCCCGGGCCGCCCGTGCGGCGCCGGGGATGCCGGAGACGTCCCCGTCGTCGACGCCCGTGCCTGCCGCGACCGTGAGTTCGGCGTCGGGGAACTCGGCGGCCAGCGTGTCGCGCAAGGTCGGCAGTGCGATGCCGACCGGTGTTCCGGGGTGGTGGACGCCGATGTGCCGGGGGAAGGAGTAGCAGCCCAGTACGGCGGTGGGCTCGTCGGCGTTGGGACCGACCAGCGCGATGCGGCGCGGCCGGGTGAGCGGCAGGGTGCCGTCGTTGCTGAGGAGCACGACGGCCTCCTCGGCGACCGTGCGGGCCAGCTCCCGGTTCGCCGGGCCGTCCAGGTCGATCCGGCCGCGCAGGGCTTCCGGGTCGTCCAGTGCCGCGCCGTCGAGCGCGGACGGTACGGGGTCCCAGTCCGGGTCGAGCAGCCCGAGCGCCGCCTTCTGCGTGAGCACCCGGCGCAGGGCCCGGTCGATCAGCTCCTCCGGGATCCGGCCCGCGTCGACGGCCTCCACCAGGGGTGCGCCGAAGGTCTTGACGGTGGGCAGCTCGACGTCGACGCCCGCCCGCAGTGCGGCACCGGCGGCGTCGGCCCAGTCGGCGGCCACGCCGTGCAGTGTCCTGAGGAAGGCGATGCCGAAGTAGTCGGCGACGACGGTGCCGTCGAAGCCCCAGGTGTCCCGGAGCAGTCCGGTCAGCAGGTCCTCGTCGGCCGCGGCGGGTACGCCGTCGGTGTCGGTGTAGGAGGCCATCACCGACCGGGCGCCGCCCTCGCGGATCGCCATCTCGAAGGGCGGCAGCAGGATGTCGGCGCGCTCGCGCGGTCCCATGGGGGCGGGTGCCAGGTTGCGTCCGGCGCGGGAGGCGGAGTAGCCGGCGAAGTGCTTGAGGGTGGCGACGACACCGGCGTCCTCCAGGCCGCGCACGTAGGCGGTGCCGATGGTGCCGACGAGGTACGGGTCCTCGCCGATGGTCTCCTCGACCCGTCCCCAGCGTGCGTCGCGCACGACGTCCAGGACGGGCGAGAGACCCTGGTGGACGCCGACGGAGCGAAGGTCGCGGCCGATGGCGGCGGCCATGCGCTGGACGAGCGCGGGATCGAAGGTGGCGCCCCAGGACAGCGGGACCGGGTAGGCGGTCGCGCCCCAGGTGGCGAAGCCGGCCAGGCACTCCTCGTGCGCGAGGGCGGGGATGCCGAAGCGGTTCGCCGAGGCGATGCGTGCCTGGGTGCGCAGCAGCGACAGCGCGCCGAGCGCCGGGTCGACGGGGGCGGTGCCGAAGGGGCGGGTCAGTTGGCCCAGTCCGGTGGGCAGGAGCGCGTCGAGGTCGACGGCCTCCTCCATGTCGTGCTGGTGGGGGGCCACGTCGCCGCCCTCGTCGGAGGCGCCGACCCACACGCCGTAGAGCTGGGCGATCTTCTCCTTCGGGGTCATCGCCTCGATCAGCGCGGACACCCTGGTGGTGACGGGGCGGGCGGGGTCGTTCCAGAGGGGGACTTCGGGGGCGGTCTCAACGGCCACGTTGTCGATCACTTTCCTCCGACGCCCATCAGGCCCTGGACCAGGGCGCGGCGGGCGAACAGGTAGACGAGCAGGATGGGCACCATGGACAGCACCACGGCTCCCAGCAGACCGGGGATGTCGATGCCGTGCGCGGTCTGGAAGTTGTACAGGCCGAGGGTGACCACCTTGGTGGACTCGGACTGGGTCAGGACGAGCGGGAACAGGAAGCCGTTCCACGCCTGGAGCGCGGAGAACACCACGATCGTGGACAGTCCGCCGCGGGACAGCGGCACGACGAGCCGGAAGAACACGCGCCGCGGGCTCGCGCCGTCCATCGCCATGGCCTCGTACAGCTCCGGGGAGATGTCGCGCATCGCGCCGCTGAGGATCAGCGCGGACATCGGCAGGCAGAACGCGGCGGTGGGCAGGATGACGCCGAGGAGGTTGTCGTACAGCCCGGCTTCGCTGATCAGGTAGAACATCGGCACGATCACGGCCTGGGCCGGGATGGCGAGGCCGAGCAGGAACAGCCGGAAGATCGCCGTCGTGACCCGGCCGCGGCTGCGGACGATCGCGTAGGCGAGCGGCGGGACCAGCAGCAGCACGATGACGATCACGCAGGCGGTGACGACCAGCGTGTTGAGGAAGTACTGGCCGAAGCCGGAGTCGAAGGCACCGGTGTAGTTGTCCAGCGTGAAGGTGTCCGGGATCGAGACCGGGCCGTTCTCGGCGTAGTCCTGGCGGGTGCGCAGGGTCGCGGCGAGCATCACGTACAGCGGCAGGCCGACCAGCAGGAGCCAGAGGAGCGAGCCGGCACCGGCCAGGTAGTTCGGTCGGCGCCTCATGACACACCCTCCATGGAGCTGCGCATCCTGTCGTAACCGGAGACCCGGACGACGATCAGCGAGACGACCGTGGCCGCGACGACCAGGGCCAGGGCGATCGCGGAGCCGGTGCCGTAGTCGAAGCTCTTGAACGCCTTGTCGTACATGTAGTAGGCGCTGATGGTGGTGTCGCTGCCGGGGCCGCCCTGGGTCAGGATGAGGACCGTCTCGAACGTGGTCAGGCCGCCGACGATCATCAGGATCATCGAGGTGATCATGGAGGTGCGCAGCTGGGGCAGTGTGATGTGGAAGAACTGCCGGTAGCGGCCCGCTCCGTCGATCTCCGCCGCCTGGTACAGCACCGGCGGGACCGCGCGGGCGGCGCCCTGGTAGATCAGCGTGTGGAACGGGGTGAACTGCCAGGTGCTGACGAACGCCAGTACCCCGATGGCGGTGGCCTGTTCACCGAACAGGTTGCCGTCGCCGAACAGCCAGGCCGCGTCGGCCGGGATGCCGAAGTTCGGGTCGAGCAGGGCCCGCCACAGCACGGACACGGCGGTCGCGGACAGCAGCAGCGGGATGAAGTAGATGACCGACAGGACGGCGCGGTTGCGCTGGTGACCGGCGGCCCAGACACCGAGCAGGATGCTCAGCGGGGTCTGGAGGAGCACGCCGAGCGCGGTCAGCAGCAGGGTCAGCCAGATGCTCTTGAGCATGACCGGGTCGTCGATGAGGCGCGACCAGTTGGCCGTGCCGACGAACTCGGGCGAGCTGATCCCGTCCCAGCTCATGAAGGACAGCACCGCCACCATGAGCAGCGGCACGATCGCGAAGAGGGCGAAGAACACTGCGGCGGGCAGCGCCCAGGCGAAGCCGGGGCGGCCCACCTTCGTCGTGGACGGGGCGGGCGGCCGCCACCGGGACTCCTTGCGGGGCCCGGCGGCGGGCCGGGCACTCGTGGTCTGTGTGGTCATGAGCCGTTCGTCAGTCGGTCGGGAGGGCCTGCATGGCCTTGATGAAGCCGTCCGCGTCGAGCTGTCCGTTGAAGAACTGCTGGATGGCCTTGTGCATGTCCGAACTCGCCTTCTGCGGGTACGCCTGGTCCCAGGACAGCTGGAACGACGGGGCGTCGGCGACGAGGTCGTACTGGAAGCGCGCGTACGCGGGGGTGCCCGAGGTGTCGATGAACCGGTCGGTGTTGGTCGTGGTCGGCAGGTTGCCGATGTCCAGCTGCGCCTTGACGAACGCGTCGGAGTACATGAGCTTCAGGAACTCGGCGACGGCCTCGGGGTGCTTGGTCTTCTTCGTCACCGAGTAGTAGTTGTTGGTGTTGCCGGCGACGTTGGCCGGGTCGCCCTTGCCTCCCTCGACGGACGGGAAGGCGGTGTGGCCGAGGTCCTGCTCGGCGAACTCCTGGTGGTCCGTGAGCTGCTGGGAGTAGTACCAGGAGCCCATCAGCTCGAATCCGGCCCTGCCCGAGGCCATGAGCTGCACCGAGCCGCCGTTGGTGTATTTGACGGAGTCGTAGTTCTTGCCGAAGGCGCCGGTGTCGACGAGATCCTTGATCATGCCCAGCGCCTTCCTGCTGTCCGCACTCTCCCAGGCGCTCTTGTCGCCGCCGACGGCCTTGGCGAACAGCTCCGGACCGGCGATGCGGTCGTAGAGGTACTGGAACCACATCTGGGTGGGCCAGACGTCGCCGCCGCCGAGGGCGATCGGCGTGACGCCCTCGTCCTTGAGCCTCTCCACCCCGGCGAGCAGCTCGTCCCAGGTCTTCGGCGGCTGGACGCCCGCCTCTTCGAGGACCTTCTTGTTGTGGAAGAGCAGGACCGGCTGGGTGCCGCGCATCGGTATGCCGTACGGCCTGCCGTCGACGACGGCGCTGTCGAAGACGGAGGGCAGGAACTTCTCCTTCAGGTCCGGGTCCTTCCGGATGAAGTCGTCGAGCGGCAGCAGCAGGTCGCCCTTGACGAACGGTTTGATGCTGCCGCCGCCCCAGTTGAAGAAGACGTCCGGGGCCTGGGGGGTGTTGATGATCGTCTGGAGTTTCTTCTGGTAGTCGGCACCGGGGATGGTGTCGAGGACCGCCTTGACGTCGGACGTCTTGTTGAAGGTGTCGACGATCTGCTGTTCGACCTTGTTGCCGGCGTCCCCGTAGACCAGGACGTGGATCTTGCCGTCGTCCGACGACGCCCCGCCGTTTCCGTCACCGCAGGCCGCGAGGCTCAGCGCCAGGGCGAGCGTCGCACCGGTGGCGACCAGTCCGGGCAAGCGCGCACGTGTCTTCATCGTTCGCCTCTCGAATGTTTCGGCACCAGCACCGAAAGTCGGTGTTGACGGACAGTAAAGTCAGACGGGAATGGCGGTCAATGGGCCTGCAGGCGCCGACTCAAAACGTTATCGACCGCGCGACCCTGCCCTGCCTCCGTCGCCCGGGGCATGCTGGATTGGGTGCGGCTACGCTGCCGACCGGGACAGCGAAAGGAGCGGCGTCACACCACCGACACTTTCGAGAGCGATCTCCATGGTCGTTCGGTGGCCCCTGTCGCGGAACGAGGGCACCGGTGAACGTTCCCCACCGGGTCGCCCCACGGCGCCTCGGCGCCGCCGCCGCGGTCTACGGCGTGTTCGTCGCGGGCTGGTACCTGGGCCGGCCCGTCACCCCGGAATGCCGTGTCGACCGGGCCGCCCCGGCCGGATCACCGAGGAGTGGCGAGAACCTCGACCTCGACTACGGTCTCCTCCGCCTGGCCGACGACATGGACGGCTACCGCGACGGCGAGTACGGCCCGGGCGACTACGGATACGGCCTGCGGGGCGGGCCCGGGGAGAACGCCACGTCCGGCGGCCTCCACGCGACGCGCTCGTACAGGAAGCGCGCCCGCCTGCTCGCGTGGGTCAACGGCTACTGGGGCTGATCGCGTCGGCCTCTGCTTCATGGGCGCGGCCGGCCCGCGGCGGAAGCGGGACGGGCCGCCGGAGCGCCGTTCCCGCGGAGCGAGCAGGGTACGAGGAGTATCCGGGAGGGGGTGCCGCCCCTGGCCGGGGGGAGCCGTTGCGGCAAGGGCCAGGGGCGGCGAGGGCCACGGGGACCGGCCCTCACCCACTCGTTCCGTGCCCGGCGACCGAGCAGATGCAGGCGCGGCCGATGTCCACCCGTGTGAGTGCCGGCCCGCACGGCGCCACCGGTCCCGCCGCACGACGGGACGGGCGCCGGTGCACCGGCCCGCGGTCAGTACTGGGGGGCTGCGCCCATCTCCGCGGCGAAGAGCACGGGGTCACTGTCGAACCCTCGGAGCATCTCGTGGAACTCCCACGCTCCCGAGGCGTTGCGCGTGAACTCCGCGACGGTCGCCGCGGTGCACGCGGAGACCTGTGCGAAGTCGACCTTCAGCAGTTCCTCGTACCCCTCGACCACCAGGACTCCGGCGTTGGAGAGAGCCCCGAAGGTCTTGCGTCCGGTGTCCTGGTGGATCGCCACGCCCACGACGACCCGGGAGAACGAGGGCGCGAGACGCTCCAGTTCCAAGGTCATCACTTCGACGTAGCCGAGGCCCTGACCGGTCTGGCTGTGCCGGCTCATGTTGATGGTGCCGTCAGGGGAACGGCTGTCGGAGTGGACGACGTACGCGGGCCGCCCGAAGGGGGAGTCCGCCGCATAGGTCGTGGCGATGATGTCGAGATGGTGAGGTGGCTCGTCCCAGGGACTTGGATCCCACTTCAGCCGTACCTCGGCCTTCCCCACTCCCTGACCTCCGCTGTTCACCGGATTGCTCACTCTCCCTGTCGAGCTGCCACGCGGCCGACGCCGCACAGTCAAGTATGACTCCCGGGCGACCGGTTGAAGCCTCGGGCTGCGGGGTCCTCGGAGAACAGGGAGGCGCGCTCACCTCGCGGGCGGCGAGGGGCCGTCAGTACCAGGCGGTCTCGGCCAGGCGCTGGTTGCCGCGGAGCGGCACCGGCTTGCTCCGCCGGCCGCTGAGGTGGTTGATCACCTCGGTGCAGGCCTAGTCGATGCCCGGGCCGACCGTTCCGAGCACCCACACGATCCCTGAACCGGTGAAGCGGTTGCTGTGTGCGGCGCAGCCTCGGGGCGTGTTCTCCGTGCGGGCGAACGAGCTGCAGCCGGGACTGCGGAAGTACTTCAGGGTGGTGGTGCGCCCGGCGTGGACCCTCGTCTTGGTAGCCCCGCCGGGCACGCCCCGTGGAGCGGAGCTATCCAGCGGCGTCGAACCAGGCGGGGGCGTCGGACAGTGCCTGCTTGATGCGGGTCTGCCCGAAGGTCCCCAGGTCGGGCATGGCGTCCACCGCGAACCAGCCGACCTCCAGCGACTCGTCGTCGTTGACACGGGCCTCACCGCCCACGGCCCGGCAGCGGAACGTGATGTCCATGAACTGGCAGACGTCCCCGTTGTCGTACGTGACCGGGTCGAGCGCCTGCACCAGGACCAGTCGCTCCACGACGCACTGGACGGCGGTCTCCTCCTCCACCTCGCGCACGGCGCAGGCGGCGGGCTGCTCCCCCGGCTCGGGGATGCCTCCGATCAGTGACCACCGTCCGTTGTCGGACCGCCGGCCGAGCAGCACCCTGCCCTCGTCGTCGAAGACGACGGCGGTGACTCCGGGAAGCCACAGCAGCTGATGTCCTGCGGTGGCGCGCAGGTCGCGGAGGAAGTCGGGAATAGCCATGCGCCCGACCCTAACGGGCGGCCGGGACACGCCCCGCGCCCTCGCGGGGTGTGCGGTGGGCGTACGGCTACACGCCACGGGCGCGCCGCCCGCGCACACCGGCGCCGACGGCCCAGCCGAGCCCGCCGGCCGCGACCAGCACCAGGGCGATCTCGGGCACCACGCCGAGCCGGGTGGCGGGCGTCCGGGAGGAGCGCAGGGGCACCTCCTGGACCAGGGAGTCGGCCACGAACATGCCGGTCCTCCGGGTGATCCTCCCGTCGGGCATGATGATCGCGCTGACGCCGCTGGTCACCGGCACGGTGACCGTCCGGCTGTGCTCGACCGCGCGGACGCGGGACATGGCGAGCTGCTGGTAGGTCATCTCGCTGCGGTCGAACGTCGCGTTGTTGCTGGGCACGGAGAGCATCCGGGCACCGTCGACGACCTCGGAGCGCACGGCCCAGTCGAAGGCGGCCTCGTAGCAGGTGACGAGCCCGACCTTGGTGCCGGCCATGGTGAACACGCCCGGCTCGGTGCCCCGGCTGAAGTCCTGGCTGACCATCGAGGTCCAGTCGTCGTTGATCGCTCCGATGAGCGGGCGCAGCGGCAGGTACTCGCCGAAGGGCTGGATCTGTCGTTTGTCGTAGGTGTCGACGGGCCCCTTGTCCGGGTCCCACAGGATCTGCTCGTTGAGCAGCCTGCCGTCGCGTTCCACGACGCCTCCGACCGAGACGGGTGCGCCGATCGCCTTGACGGCCCGGTCGATGACCGCGCGGGCGTCGGCGTTGGCGAACGGGTCGATGTCCGAGGAGTTCTCCGGCCAGAGCACGAGATCGGGCCGGTCGACCCTGCCGGCCCCGACCTCGGCGGCCAGACGCTCGGTCTCGCGCGCGTGGTGGTCCAGTACGGCCCGGCGCTGGGCGTTGAAGTCGAGGCCGGCGCGCGGCACGTTGCCCTGGATCACGGCGACGGTCGCGGTGCCGTCCTCCGCCTTGTCGCTGACGAGGGGGCGGGCGGCCACGGCGCCCACGACGGGCACGGCCACGCCGAGGAGGGCCGCCACGGCCGCGCCGCGCCGTACCTCGCGGGTGCGGCGCGCCCGGACCGCCAGGCGCACGACGTCGTGGAGGCCGAAGCCGCACAGGACGACCGCGAAACCGAGTACCGGCGTGCCGCCGACCGCGGCGAGCGGCAGGAACAGGCCGTCCGCCTGCCCGAACGCGACCTTGCCCCAGGGGAAGCCCTCGAAGGGCACGCGGGCGCGTGCGGCCTCTCCGGCGGTCCACAGCGCGGCGGCCCACACCGGCCGGCCGGGGAGTCCGGACACCGCGGCGACGCCCGCGCCGACCAGCGCGACGAAGACCGCCTCGATCACGGCCAGGGCGAGCCAGGGGCCGGGGCCGACCTCCACACCGGTCCACACCAGCAGCGGCAGCAGGAAACCCAGGCCGAAGAGGTAACCGAGTCCGAGGCCGGCCTTCCAGCCGCGGCCGCGCAGCACCCAGCCGAGGCCCGCGAAGGCGGGCAGGGCCAGCCACCACAGGGTGCGCGGCGGGAAGCTGACGTAGAGCAGCACTCCGAAGAGCGCGGCAGCGGCGGCGGGGAGGAGACGCCGGAACCGCGCGGCGACGCGCGGGGCGGGCGTGGTGTGCGGCTGTGGCTGGTCCGCCTCGCCGACGGGGGGTGCGGTGGCTGTCACCCCCCGGAGTGTACGGCGGGTGCGCGCGGCCCCGACAGCACGGTCCGAGGCCGCCCAGGGGCCGCGGTGAGGGGCGCCTGGGCGGCCCGCGGTGAGCGGCGCCGCATCGTTTCGGCATGGGGCGGGCGCCGTGAAGGGCGTACCCGCCGTGGCCGAGCCCCGCGGTGCCCGCTCAGCGCGCGGGGCCGGGTGCCTTCGGACGCAACCGGTCCTTGATGACCTGGACGGCCACCTCCGCGTCGTCCACGGTGATCGTGAAGGTGTGGCCGTCCCACAGGCGCAGGATCACGCCCTCCCCCCGTCGTACGACGACCGCGGTGCCCTTCTCCGGCCGCCAGCGGTACCCCCAGCCACCCCAGTGACGCGGGGTGACGAGCGGGGCGAACTCGGCGCCGGCCACCTGGGAGAGGGGGATGCGGCGACGGGGTACGCCGATGTGGCCGCAGCGGACTTCGAGGCACTCCTCGTCGACTCTCAGCGCGACGTGCACGAACGCCAGCGTCCCGAAGAGCACCAGCAGCCCCGCCGCGATGCAGCCGACGACCGCCATGGCCAGCGGGGCCGCGCCGGACTCCCAGGCCGATTCCACGGCCAGTGCGATGCCGAGCGCCACACAGCCGGCGCCGAGGAGCGCCAGGAACCACTGGACCCGGTTGGTGGCGCGTCCGGTCCAGACGTCCTGCGGGGGGATGGTCTCGCCGTGGCGATGCCTCATGGCCATGAGGCTACTCAGGTTTCGCCGCGCGGGTACGCCGTCGCGCGGGGTGACTGGGCCGACCGGGCGGACCCGCCGGTCAGCGGGCGGGCATGACGGCTTGCAGGAGCCGGCCCTCTTCGTAGGTCAGCGCGGGCGGGGGCAGCGCGCCCTCGCGTCCGCTCAGCAGCACGGTGAGGGTGCCCTCGGGCGGGGCCCCGGGATCGGGACGGGAACCGATCCGGCGCAGGGCCTGTGCCGCGACCGCGCCGGCCGAACCGTGCAGGACCAGGCGCGGGGCGCCGGGGCACTGCACGGCGGCGCGAATCCGTTCGGCGACCAGTTCGTAGTGGGTGCAGCCCAGGACGACGGTCGTCACATCGTCGGGCGTCAGGGCCGCCGCCGCGGCGACGGCCGCGGTGATCGCGGTCTCGTCCGCCTGCTCGACGGCGTCGGCGAGCCCCGGGCACGGCACTTCGGTGACCGTCGCATCACCGCCGAATCGCTCGATGAGGTTCCGCTGGTACGGGCTGCCGGTGGTGGCGGGCGTCGCCCAGATCGCCACGGGGCCGCCGCCCGCCGCGGCGGGCTTGATCGCCGGGACGGTGCCGATGACCGGCAGGGCCGGCTCGAACCGGGCGCGCAGGGCGGGCAGCGCGTGCACGGTGGCGGTGTTGCAGCCGACGATCAGGACGTCCGGACGGTGTGCGACGGCGGCCTCGGCGACGTCGAGGGCCCGCCCGGTCAGGTCCTCGGGGGTGCGCGGACCCCAGGGCATGCCGTCGGGGTCGAGCGAGAGGATCAGATCGGCGTCCGGCCGCAGGCGCCGTACCGCGGCGGTGGCCGCCAGCAGACCGATTCCGGAGTCCATGAGCGCGATCTTCACCCGGCCACCATAGACGATGGTCCGCCGCGGGCCCCTGCCGTGGGGCAGACTGCGCACGTGAGCGCCGATGTGTGGACTTCCGCCGCGACGGTCGTCCCCGCCCTCTCCCTCGCCGCCTGGCTGTGGCTGCTGCTCGCCCGGGGCTTCTTCTGGCGTACGGACGTCAGGCTGCCGGACCGGCGGGAGCCCGCCGACTGGCCCACCGTGTGCGTCGTCGTCCCGGCGCGCGACGAGGCGGCCGTACTGCGTGCGAGCCTGCCGTCGCTGCTGGCGCAGGACTACCCCGGGCGGGCCGAGGTGTTCCTGGTCGACGACGGCAGCTCGGACGGGACGGGCGGGCTGGCGTGCGAGCTGGCCCGGGCGCACGAGGGGCTGCCGCTCACCGTGGCCTCGCCCGGGGAGCCGCCGGCCGGCTGGACGGGCAAGCTGTGGGCGGTGCGGCACGGCATCGGCCTGGCCCGGGTGCGCGAGCCCGAGTACCTGCTGCTGACGGACGCCGACATCGCCCACGCTCCGGACAGCCTGCGCCGGCTGGTGGCGGCGGCCCGCACGGGTGGTTTCGACGTCGTCTCGCAGATGGCCCGGCTGCGGGTGGAGAGCGGGTGGGAGCGGCTCGTGGTGCCGGCCTTCGTGTACTTCTTCGCGCAGCTGTACCCGTTCCGGTGGATCTCCGCGCAACGCACGGCCGGGAGCGCGGGGAGCGGTCGTGGGAGGAAGCAGTGGAGGGAGTGGAAGGAGAGGCCGGGGAGGAAGGGAATCGGGACGGCCGCCGCGGCGGGCGGCTGCGTGCTCCTGCGCGCCGACGCCGCCGAGTGGGCGCGGATCCCGGACGCCATCCGGCACGCCGTCATCGACGACGTGGCCCTCGCCCGGGCCGTCAAGGGCGGCGGCGGCCGGATCTGGCTGGGGCTCGCGGACGGGGTGGACAGCGTGCGTCCCTATCCGCGGCTGCACGACCTGTGGCGGATGGTCTCGCGCAGCGCGTACGCGCAACTGCGGCACAACCCGCTGGTCCTGGCCGCAACGGTGGCCGGCCTGACGCTGGTGTACCTGGTGCCGCCCGTGTCGGTCGTCGTGGGCTCGGGGGCGGGGGCGGGGGCGACGGCCGTCCTCGGCGCCGTCGCGTGGCTGGTGATGGCGGGCACGTACCTGCCGATGCTGCGCTACTACCGGCAGCCGGTGTGGCTCGCTCCGCTGCTGCCGTTCACGGCGTTCCTCTACCTCCTGATGACGGTCGACTCGGCGGTGCAGCACTACAGGGGGCGCGGCGCGGCCTGGAAGGGCCGTACCTACGCGCGTCCCCTCGCCCGGCCGGACGAGGGCTGACCCCCGGCGGGAGCGTGGTCACTTCCGGCCGGGCGTCCAGTTCATGCCCCATCCGTAGGCGTAGTCGACCGTGCGCTGCGGGCTCACACCGCGTTCGGGCACCAGGTAGCGGGCCTCGCGCTGGACGACGAGGTCACTGCCGGTGCTGGTGATCAGCGCGAGGGCGCACACGGTCGACGGGACCGTGCACTCGTCGAGCGAGAAGTCGATCGGGGCGCCGTACTGCGGCTGGAGGGTGACCGTGGCGTTCAGGTCGGCGAAGGAGCGGGCGCCCTCGTAGATGGTCACGAAGACGAGGACGCGCCGGAAGTGCTGCTTGTGGTCGAGGTTGATCGTGAGGTTCTCCCCGCTCGTCACGGCGCCGGTGCGGTCGTCGCCGTCGAGGTGGATGAACGGCGGTTGGTTCAGGGCCCCGAAGGCGTTGCCGAGGGCCTGGATGACGCCCTTGCTGCCGTCGGTGAGTTCGTACAGGCAGCACAGGTCGAGGTCGAGGTCGTTGTGCATGGCGACCGGGCGGGCGAGCTTGCGGGCCCAGCCGGAGAACTGCTTGCGCACCTGCCAGTTGAGGTTGACGCGCATGGCGCCCGAGGTGCCGCCCTGCTTGGTCAGCGACACGGAGGGTGCCGCCTTGGTGAGCGTGACCTTGGTCAGCCGGACCGGCTCGGAGGAGGGGGCGGCCGGCGACGGAGGGGCGGCGGCCGGGCGGGTGACGGGAGGGGCCTGGGGTGCCGGGGGCGGCGCGGTGACCGCCGGGGCCGGCGGAGCGGTCGGCGGAGCCTGCCGCGGCTCGTCCACCGAGATGCCGTAGTCCGTGGCCAGGCCCTCGAGGCCGCTGTCGTACCCCTGGCCGACGGCCCGGAACTTCCAGGCGCCCTGCCGTCGGTAGAACTCGCCGAGCACGAAGGCGGTTTCCACGGTCGCGCCCGGGTTGTCGAAGCGGGCCGCCACGGTGTTCTGCGCGGCGTCGCGGACCTCGACGTACAGGTCGGGGACCTGGCCGAACGATCCGCCGTCCGAGGAGGCCGCGAGGATCACGGTCTCGATCGCGGGCTCCACGCGCGCGAGGTCGACGAGCAGGCTGTCGGTCACCCGGCCGCCGGCGTCCCGCTTGCCCTCGTGGCGGACCGCGCCGGAGGAGTGCGCCGGCTGGTTGTAGAAGACGAAGTCCGCGTCGGAGCGGACCTTCCCGCCCACCAGGAGCAGGGCCGAGGCGTCCGCGTCGGGGACGCCGGGGCCGGACCGCCAGCCCAGTTCGACCCGCAGCGCCGTCGTCGGCACCGGGGTGTTCGATCCTTTCGGCATTGACATGTCCGCCCCTATCGCGTGTTCACCGAGCCGAGCCGGTTCCCGGCTGGTCCGCCAAGTTTTGCCCGTCAACCCGTTCCCCCGCCACCCACCCCTGGCGCGGAGTGTGCGAAGACGGCGCGACAACCGCCGGTAACCCGCCCGGAACTCGGCCTTTACCCCGGGGACGCGCGGCGTGACGCCCCATTTCGGCGAGTTCGCTCGCATTGGGGCCCCAAGGTCACCGCGGACACGGAAAACAACCCTCTTATCGGTCTCCCCAACCAGCACATCGTGGGCTTAACTTATGTGCCATGACCTCCCCCCGCTCCACTTATGGCGGCGGCTACTACTCCGCCTCCTTCCCGGACACCCCGATCTACGACTCGCTCGTCGCCGAGCGGGGCACCCCGCAGATCGCCCCGATCCGGGTCCCGGCCGCGTACGACGCGCCGGGCAGCCACCTGCCGGCCCTCCCGTCGGCCCTGCCCGCCCTCCCGGCGGGCCCCTCGCAACCCTCCTACGGCTACCCGCAGCAGGCTCAGCAGCCCGCCCCGCTGCAGCAGGCCCCCGCCCCGTACATCCCGCACCAGGCGACCGCACCCCGCGGGTACCCGGGCCCCCAGCAACCGCAGCAGCCCCGGCCCGCCGCACCCGGCCCCGCGGGGTACGAGGCGATGCGTCCCGCGGCGCCCCGGCCCGCCCCGGCGCCGTACCAGGACCCGTACGGCCAGCAGCAGTACCGGGGTTACTGAGCCGTCCCCGGGGTCGTCGGTGCCACCTGGCACGATGGCCGCATGGGGAACGCGCGACTGCAGTCGATTCACGTCCATCCGGTCAAGGCGTCCCGGAGCCTGTCGCTCCGGGAGGCCGTAGTAGAGCCCTGGGGGCTGGCCGGAGACCGCCGCTGGATGCTGATCGACGACGGGGGAAAGGTCGTCACGCAACGCCAGCAGCCGCGCCTCGCCCTGGCCGCCGCCGAGCTTCTGCCCGGCGGCGGCGTCCGGCTGTCCGCGCCCGGCCGGGAGCCGCTGACGGTGCCGGTTCCGCGCGCCGCGGGCACCGTGGTCGCGCAGGTCTTCCGCGACAAGGTCGAGGCGGTTCCCGCCGGGGACGAGAGCGCGCACGCCTGGTACAGCGCCTTCCTCGGCACGGACGTGCGGCTGGTGTACCTGGACGAGCCCGCCACGCGCCGGCCCGTGGACCCGCAGTACGCGCTGCCGGGCGAGACCGTCACCTTCGCCGACGGGTATCCGCTGCTCCTCACGACGACGGCCTCCCTCGACGCCCTCAACTCCCTGATCGCCGAGGGGGAGCACGCGGACGAGGGCCCGCTGCCCATGGACCGCTTCCGGCCCAACGCGGTCGTCTCCGGCACCGCGCCCTGGGCCGAGGACGACTGGTCCCGCCTCGCGGTCGGCGAGGTCGTCTTCCGCGTCGCCAAGCCGTGCGGACGCTGCGTCGTGACGACCACCGACCAGGGCACCGCCGGGCGCGGCAGGGAGCCGCTGCACAGCCTCGGCCGGCACCGCCGCGTCGACGGCAAGCTGGTCTTCGGACAGAACCTGGTCCCGCTCGGCCGCGGCACGATCCGGGCCGGCGACCCGGTGCGGATCATCGAGTGACCGGACCGGGGCAGGACCGGCACGGGCAGCTGACGGGCTTGCGCCTCCGGTCAATTCACCACCCGTGCGCACGCTACGGTGGACCGGCCGAACCGAATCGGCGACGACCCGCGTACGACGAGGTGGGGGCAGAGCAACGCCATGGCACAGGGCACGGTCCAGGTGACGCACACCGGCACCTCGCGGTGGCGGCGCCGCACGGGTGAGTACGCATCGCTCGCCGCCGCCCTGGAGGCCGCGGCCGACGGCGACGTCCTCACCGTCACCCCCGGGACCTACCGGGAGAACCTCGTCGTCCAGCGGGCGGTGACCCTGCGCGGGCCCGAGGGCGGACAGGGTTCGGTACGGATCGCGCCCCTCGACGGTGTCCCGCTGACCGTGCGGGCCTCGGCGGTGGTACAGGACCTGCACGTGGAGGGCCAGGACGCGGCGGCGCCCGCGGTGCTCGTCGAGGACGGGACGCCGGAGCTGCTGGGCCTGAGGGTGGTCGCGCGTTCGGCCTCCGGGATAGAGGTGCGCGGCAGCGCGCGCCCCACGGTGCGTCGCTGCACCGTCGACAACCCGGCCGGGGTCGGTATCGCCGTCCTCGACGGCGGAGGCGGTGTGTTCGAGGAGTGCGAGGTCGTCGCGGCCGGCCAGGCGGGCGTCGCGGTGCGCTCCGGCGCACACCCCCGGCTGGAGCGCTGCCGGGTCCACCACGCGGCGGCGTCGGGCCTGACGGCGACCGGCGAGGGTTCCGCGCTGGAGGCCGTGGGCTGCGAGGTCTACGAGGTGCGGGGCAGCGGCGTACAGGTCACCGGCCGGGCCACCGCGCATCTGACCGACTGCGACGTGCACCGCACCACCGGCGACGGCGTCACGCTGGACACCGACGCGGTGCTCACCCTCGCCGACTGCCGTATCCACGACATCCCGGAGAACGCGGTCGACCTGCGCTCCCGCTCCGTCCTCACCCTGACCCGCACCACCGTCCGCCAGTTCGGCCGCAACGGCCTCTCGGTGTGGGACCCGGGCACGCGGGTCGACGCCAACCAGTGCGAGATCTTCGACAGCACCGGCGACTATCCGGCGGTCTGGGTGAGTGACGGCGCCACCGCCGTGCTCGACTCCTGCCGGGTGCACGACGTACCGGACGCGCTGTTCGTCCTGGACCGGGGTTCCCGCGTGGACGTCGTCGACAGCGATCTGTCCCAGGTCCGCAACACCGCCGTGTCGGTGAGCGACGGCGCCACCGCCCAGCTCGACGACTGCCGCATCCGGGACGCGGCGACCGGCGCGTGGTTCCGCGACCACGGCAGTGGCGGCACCCTGAACAACTGCACCCTGGCCGGCAACCGCACGGGCGTCATCGTCACCAAGGGCGCCGACCCGACCATCGAGCGCTGCACGGTCGACTCCCCCTCGGAGGCGGGGGTCTACGTGTCCGCAGGAGGCCGCGGCAGCTTCCTCGGCTGCCGCGTCACCGGCAGCGCCGGCTACGGCTTCCACGTGATCGACGGCTGCCGTACGACGCTGCGCAAGTGCCGCACGGAGCGGTGCGCGCGCGGCGGGTACGAGTTCGCGGAGGGCGGCCCGGACACGGCGTACGACTCCGGTCCGCTCGTCGAGCACTGCACCGGCGACGAGAGCGGCGGCCTGACGGCGCCCGCCGCGCCGGAGCCGGTCGTGCAGCAGACGGCAGGCGGGTCCCCCGGTCTGCTGGGCTCCATCCCCGGGCAGCGCAGCACCGAGCAGGAGCCCCTGGTCCCGGGGGCCGAGCGGCAGGAACCGGCGCGCACGTCGAAGGCCGTGCTGGGGGAACTGGACGCGTTGGTCGGCCTGGACAGCGTCAAGCGCGAGGTGCGGGCCCTGACCGACATGATCGAGGTGGGCCGGCGCCGGCAGCAGGCGGGCCTGAAGGCCGCGTCGGTCAAGCGCCACCTGGTCTTCACCGGCTCCCCCGGCACCGGCAAGACGACGGTCGCCCGGCTGTACGGCGAGATCCTCGCCTCCCTCGGCGTACTGGACAAGGGGCACCTGGTGGAGGTGTCCCGGGTGGACCTGGTCGGTGAGCACATCGGCTCCACGGCGATCCGCACCCAGGAGGCGTTCCAGCGGGCGCACGGCGGCGTGCTGTTCATCGACGAGGCGTACGCGCTCTCGCCCGAGGACGCGGGCCGGGACTTCGGCAAGGAGGCCATCGACACGCTGGTGAAGCTGATGGAGGACCAGCGGGACGCGGTCGTCGTGATCGTCGCGGGCTACACGGCGGAGATGGAGCGCTTCCTGTCCGTCAACCCCGGTGTGGCGTCCCGCTTCTCGCGCACCATCACCTTCGGCGACTACGGACCCGAGGAACTGCTGCGGATCGTGCGGCAGCAGGCCGACGAGCACGAGTACCGGCTGGCGCCGGGTGCGGCCGAGGCGCTGACGCAGTACTTCACCGCGATCCCCAAGGGCCCGGCCTTCGGCAACGGCCGCACCGCACGCCAGACGTTCGAGGCGATGGTGGAACGGCACGCGAGCCGGGTCGCCCAGCTGGCCGACCCCAGCAAGGACGACCTGACCCTCCTGTACGCCGAGGACCTGCCGGAGCTGCGCTGAAGCGCTCCGCGGCGGCCTCGGTGGACGGCACCGCCGGAGCCGTGCGCGGTACCGCATCGCCTCAGCAGACGCCGGGCCCGTCGTCCGCCGCCGGGACGGACTCCGGCCCGCCGGTGCGGCGCGGTGCCGGCACCTCCGGGCGCAGCCGGGCCAGCAGCCGCCGGCGTTCCTCGGCGAAGGCCGGATCGGCCTGGTAGTCGGAGTGGCCGAGGACCGGTGCCGGCAGCGGGTGCAGTTCGGTACGTCCGTAGGTGAGCGGGTCCTTGAGGGGTGCGCGGTCCACCGCGGGGCCCGTGTCTCCGGGCAGCCGCATCGGGCCGCCGATGGGGTCGGTGCGCCGGTACAGGTTGCGCCAGCAGTCGACCTCCTCGCGCAGGGAACCGAGTGCGGCCGGCCCGAAGTGGGCCGGGAACCAGCGGCCGTACAGCCGCTCCAGCGGGGAGCCGTACGTGAGCAGCGCGACCCTTTTGCGGGCGGACGGCTCCAGCTGCCAGGCCGCGGAGGCGGCGAGGACGCTGCCCTGCGAGTGTCCGGAGATGACCAGCCGGCCGCCGGTCGCCCGGGTCCAG
The DNA here is from genome assembly GCF_053613315.1 of Streptomyces sp. JK94. Taxonomy (NCBI): domain Bacteria; kingdom Bacillati; phylum Actinomycetota; class Actinomycetes; order Kitasatosporales; family Streptomycetaceae; genus Streptomyces; species Streptomyces sp. JK94. Next base: position 190,962 of record NZ_JBSICH010000019.1, read on the forward strand.
GTCGCCATCCGCCAGGTCAGGTCGGGCACCGCGCGCTCGGCGTAGCAGGGCGGTGCGAAGGGGTGCGCGGCGCGCGGCCAGAAGGTGCCGACGTCCCACAGGATGCCGATCGTGCGCCGGGCGGAGGCGTCCTTGTAGGCGCGCCTGCCCCAGGTGACGAACAGTATGAAGCCGAGGCCGATGAGCCAGGAGCCCAGCGCCTGCGCGGTGTGGGCGGCGCCCTGCACGACGGCGTACGTCCCGCGCGCGGCGTCGGCGGGCGCCTGGCCGGTCGTCATCGCGCCCACCAGGGCCCCGGCGCCCAGCAGCAGGGTGGCGGCGGAGGTGATGGCGACGAGCAGGGGCGCCCGGTCGGTGAGGGTGGCCATGGCCCGGACGGCCGCGATGCGCCGGGTGCGGCCCGGGTCCCCGGCCTCGCCGGTGTGGTCGTCCTCCACGGCGGCCCGTTCCGCGCGGGCGAGTCGCCAGGTGTGCCGGGCGAGCGCGACGCACAGCAGCAGCACGACGACGAGCAGGGGCGGGATGACGGAGGCCTGCCAGGTGAGGAGGACGGGCGGGCCGTCGATGGAGGTGCCGGTGCCGTCCAGCCAGTCCGACACGCGCTGGGAGACGCCACCGGACATCACGCCGCCGAGTGCGCAGGCCAGGAGGGCGACGGCGGGTCCGCCGAGACCGCGGAGCGCTGCGCGGGCGTCGGGCAGGCTGCGGTGGAGCAGGTGCGCGACCACGGCGAGGGCGATGACCAGCAGGCCCTGCACCGAGGCGAGGCCGCCGAAGGTCGTGTCCCCCGGCAGCCGCCCGGACGACGTCCACTCCGGGCGGCTCCAGCCGCCGTACAGGAGGGTGAGGACGAACAGGACGAGGGCGGCGAGCGGGAGGAACCGTACGAGGTGCTCGTCGAGTCGGCGGTCCAGGCGCCGCTCGCTGCGGCCCCGGCGGCAGACCACCACGACCACGGCCACCACCCCGGCCGCCAGTGCCGCCGGCAGGAGCCGGCCCAGCGTGTCGAGCAGCACGGGTCCTCCTGGCCGGCGGTCGAACCGGGCCGCCGGTGCGCCGACCGCCGCGGCGACCGTCAGCAGGGCGGCGGCGGTGTGCGCGGCGCGCAGCCGGGCCACCAGGCGGCGCCCGTACCAGAACCCGGGCCGGCCGAGGGCGGTGCGGGCGGGGTCCTCCTCGGGGGCGGGCTCGCGGTCCATCGGCTGCTGGGACTCGTACGCCCGCCAGGTGCGCAGCGACAGGTACCACAGCAGGCCGGTGAGCGCGGCGGGCACCGCGGCCGCGAGGGCGAGTCTGCGGCCGGGCGCGCTCCACCAGCCGCCGTCCGACATCGCCGGCGACAGGAAGCCCAGCCAGGAGTGCCGCTCGGCGCAGGCCCGCGTGCCCGCGCACTGCCAGGCGACGAGGTCGAGCGCGACCTCGCAGGCCGCGGCGACCAGCAGCACCGTCAGGGTCAGTCCCGCGAGCCGCACCAACAGCCCGTAGAGGCGGACCGCCCGGATCCGGCCGTGTGCGGTGGGCCGCATCCAGTGGGCGAGGTTGACCACCATGAAGGGCAGGAGCAGCAGCCACAGGGCGCGGGTGCCGTTGCCCGAGGTGAGGTTGCACCAGACGTAGGCCTCGGGCACCGGCCGGCCGCGGTAGTCCTCCGGTCGGGACTCGGCGTCGGCGTCCTCCGCGCGCCGGAAGACGGCCGCGATGTGGTCGCCGGTGATCCGTACGGTCCGCGGGTCGTCCAGCATGTCCGCGGGGGTCGTCCCGCCCACTCCGTGCACCAGGAGTTCCAGGGCGGTGCCGCTTCTGCCGTCGTCCCCGTCCCGTGGCCCGGGGGCGTCCTGGGCGCCGGTCCCGGCCCCTTCCTGCGCCTGCTCCACTGTCCGCACTCCCCCGTGACGCGCCGTCGGCTCTGTCCGTGCGGGCACAGGATCTCCGCTGGACGGGCGTCGTACACCCCTCGGCACGGAATCTCCCCGAGCCGTGTGACGGGTGACACCGGGGGGGCGGGAGTGACATGTGCGCGGCAGGCAGGCGGTGGCGCGGCCCGCGGCACCGCGTGCGAGGATGGGACGTCCGCGCACCGGAGCGGGGAGCACACCTCGGCGGAGACTGTGTGCCGGGCGTGTCGGGCGGTTTGCGGCGAAAGGACCGAAGCGTACGTGAGTGAGAATCCGAACCTCCTCGCGGAGCAGCGGCGCGCCCTGATCCTCGACGAGGTGCGCCGCCGGGGCGGGGTCCGCGTCAACGAGCTGACCCGCAAGCTCGGGGTGTCGGACATGACGGTCCGCCGCGACCTCGACTCGCTGGCCCGGCAGGGCGTGCTGGAGAAGGTGCACGGCGGCGCGGTCCCGGTGGTCGAGGCCAGCACGCACGAGCCGGGGTTCGAGGCGAAGTCGGGTCTGGAGCCGACCGCCAAGGAGGACATCGCACGGGCTGCGGCGGAACTGGTCGCGCCGGGCGCGGCGATTGCCCTGTCGGGCGGTACGACGACGTACGCGCTGGCCCACCGGCTGGTGGACGTGCCGGATCTGACGGTGGTCACCAACTCGGTGCGGGTGGCCGACGTGTTCCACGTGGCGCAGCGCACCTCGGGGGCCCGGCAGGGTGCGGCCACGGTGGTGCTCACGGGAGGTGTGCGCACCCCCTCCGACTCGCTGGTGGGCCCGGTCGCCGACCAGGCGATCGCGACGCTCCATTTCGACGTGCTGTTCCTCGGTGTGCACGGGATATCGGCCGAGGCCGGCCTGTCGACGCCGAACCTGGCGGAGGCCGAGACCAACCGGCGGCTGGTGCAGTCCGCACGGCGGGTCGTGGTGGTCGCCGACCACACCAAGTGGGGTGTCGTGGGGTTGAGTTCGTTCGCAGCCCTGGAACAGGTGGACACGCTGGTGACGGACGCCGGGCTGCCGTCGGACGCCCGCGCGGAGATCTCGGAGCACCTGGGGCTGGTCGTGGCCGGTGAGCCGGAGCCGTCCGGCTGAGCCCGGCGGGCCCCCGTGCCGGCCCGGCCCCGCCGGCACCTGGCGTGTCCACGGCTGGGGTGGCGCCACCCGCTCGACGGCCCGCGTCCGCGGCTTCGCTCAACGGGGGCCGCGTCCATGGGTCGCCGTCCGCGTCCGGTGGGTCCCGGCTTCGTCGGGACGGCACCGTGACGGTACGGCCTGGTTCCGTCGCGTGCCGAACCGGGCGCGCCCGGGACTGGGCCGGGCCTACCAGGACGCGGTCACTCGCTGGACCGGCGGCTCACCCGCCCGTGGCGTACCGCACGTGTCCCGGCACCGGGGTCAGCCCGACCAGTCGCCCGTACGCAGCAGGGACTCGATCGCCGCCGTGTACGGCCCGATGTCGAGGCCCTGTCCGGCGAGCCAGGTGTCCGAATAGTACTTGTCGAGGTACCGGTCCCCCGGGTCGCAGAGCAGCGTCACCACGCTGCCCCGGCGTCCCTCGGCCACCATCTCGGCGACGATCTTCAGCGCGCTCCACAGTCCGGTGCCCGTGGAGCCGCCGGCCTTGCGGCCGATGGCCCGCTCCAGGGCCCGGACGGCCGCGACGCTCGCCGCGTCGGGCACCTTCATCATGCGGTCGACCGCGCCCGGCACGAAGCTCGGCTCCATACGGGGCCGGCCGATGCCCTCGATCCGGGAGCCGCAGTCGCAGGTGACGTCCGGATCACCGGTGGTCCAGCCCTCGAAGAAGCAGGAGTTCTCCGGGTCCGCGACGCAGATGCGGGTGTCGTACTGCATGTAGTGCACGTAGCGCGCGAGGGTCGCCGAGGTGCCGCCGGTGCCGGCGGTGGCGACGATCCACGCCGGTTCGGGGAACCGCTCGAGCCGTAGCTGCCGGAAGATCGACTCGGCGATGTTGTTGTTGCCGCGCCAGTCCGTGGCACGTTCGGCGTAGGTGAACTGGTCCATGTAGTGGCCGCCGGTCTCGGCCGCGAGGCGGGCGGACTCCTCGTACATCCGGCGGGAGTCGTCCACGAAGTGGCACCGCCCGCCGTGGAACTCGATCAGACGGATCTTCTCGGCGCTGGTCGTGCGCGGCATGACGGCGATGAAGGGGACGCCGATCAGGTTCGCGAAGTACGCCTCGGAGACGGCCGTCGAACCGCTGGAGGCCTCGATCACCGGGCGGTCCGGCCGGATCCAGCCGTTGCACAGGCCGTAGAGGAAGAGCGAGCGGGCGAGCCGGTGCTTGAGGCTGCCCGTGGGGTGGGTCGACTCGTCCTTGAGGTACAGGTCGATGCCCCATCGCTCGGGCAGCGGGAAGAGGAGCAGGTGGGTGTCGGCCGAGCGGTTGGCGTCGGCCTGGACCTTGCGCACGGCCTCTTTCAGCCAGGCGCGGTAGGCGGTGTCGCTGTGGTCGACGTCGAGGGTGATACCGGTGCTTGCCTGCTGGGGGGTGCTCACGACAGGGCTCCTTACGCTGCGCGCCGACGGCGCGTCACGCGGCCGACGCCCCGATCATAGACACCTTCCATACGCTTCTCACCTGCATAAACATGCCTTTGGGAGCACCAAAGGCGCACCTGGGGCACGGTGCCCGGCCCAGTGGGGGCGCATGCGCGCGAATGCACCGGTCGTCGCCGGAAAGGAGCGGTGCGTACTGGTGCTCGGCGTACGGTCGGGGCAGACTGCCAGCGGGCGGGACCGGGTGCCCGCCGCGGGCGCACACGGGAGCACGACAGGAGCCGGCCGGTACCGGGCCCAGCTGGGTACACGGTCCGGCAACCGACGGGCACGAGGGGGCGACGGCATGGCGGAGCCGGAGTTCAGGGCCACGGGGGTGCGGATCGGCAAGCGGCTGCGCTCACTCACCACGGCCGGGACGGTCCGGATCAGGGGTGGCAGGGTGGAGCTGCTCACCAGCTACGGCAGCGAGATCGACAGCGCTCCGGTGCAGGCGGTGCGCGCCTCCCGGCCCTGGTTCGCCCCGGAGGACCGGGCCCTCGCCGACCTCGACGGCAAGCGGTACCTGCTGACCCTCGGCGAGCGGGACCCCGCGCCGGGCGAGCCGGGCCCGCCCGCGGCTCGCCGTTTCATCGAGGCGGTACGCAGGGCGGCGGGGTACCGCGGTTGAGATGTCCGTAAGTTGCGGTGCTTCACCCCTTGCGTCACGCTGGTCTCACGTCACTCTGGGTTTACCGGCGATAACGCTGCGAACCAGCCCGCCGGCCATGACAGCAGGCGGCGGTGTGCCGCGTGCGCCCTGCTGGATCCGAACTCCGTGTTCTTCCGGACCTCTATGTCGGGGAGTCGCAGCCGTGATCAGTCACCCAAGCAGACACTGCACGGTAGAGCTTCAAGCCCTGCCGTCGCGGATCGGCCAGGTCCGCAGAATCGTATCTGCGCAATTGCGCTACTGGCATATGGATTCCCTGATCGACCGGGCCGCGCTCGGCGTGACGGAACTGTTGACCAACGTCCACCTGCACGCCCGGCCCGACAAGACGTGCACCGTGGAGATGGAGCTGCTCCTGGACCGGCTCACCGTCTCCGTGCACGACCGCGACCCGCGCCTGCCCGTGGTGGACGACGCCGAACCGCTGGCGACGTGCGGGCGCGGGCTGTCCATGGTGGCCTCGATGAGCGAGAGCTGGGGCGCCCGGCCGGACGGCGAGTCCGGCAAGGTCGTCTGGTTCACGCTCCCGACCGCCACCGCCGTCGCGCCGGTCACCGCGCCACCCCTCTCCACGCGCCCGCCCCGGCGCCTGGTCGAGGAGGTGCCGGCCGCCGCGTTCGCGGAGGTCGATCGCGCGGTCGACCTCCACCGCGCCCCGCCCGCTCCCGCCCGGTCGGCCGTTGCCGGCTGACCGGGCGGTGACCCTCCGCTGCCGCGGGCCGGATCGACGGCGTGGTGGCCCGGGAGCGTGAGCTGCCGTGCGGTCGGCTTCTTCCGGCGGGGACGGCCCGGTGGCGGGCCCCGTGCTGTCCGTGCACCGGCCGGCCGGCGAGTCCGGTGCAGGGCTGCGGGGCGTGGCGCGGCGCGGACCGAGCCGGCCGCGGTCCGGGAGAACGACGGCCGGGGCGCGCCCCGCGACGGGGGTGCCGACCGCCGTGCACCTCGGGCCCGGCGCGGGCGCGCTGGACGTACCGGTCCTGCCGCGCCACGGGCCGGACGTGCCCGCCGCGGCACGGGGTCCCCGGCCGGTCCGGCGGCGCCGGGGCCCCCTCGCGTCCCGGTCCCCGCCCCGCGGGGAGACCCCCGGCACGCCCTTCGTCCGCATCGACGTCCGTGCGAGGGACGCCGACCGTCCCGGGGCGCGTAGCTCGCCGAGGCGTACGCCGGGACCGCTTCCCGGGGCGTCCCCGTCCCCCGGGGGGAGAATTCCGGTGCAGGCCGGTCGCCGGGCACGGGATCGCCCGGTGCGTGACCCGACCACGGCCTCCCGGGGGCGCCCCCTAGGCTCGGGGCATGCTGAGACTTGGTATCCCTGTCATCGGTGTCACGGACGTGCCCCGCGCGGTGGGGTTCTGGACGGCCGCCCTGGGCCTGGTGGCCTCCGACGAGTGGAAGAGCGAGACCTGGCGGACGCTGGAGTACGCCGACGGCTCCGGGAGGGCCCTCGGACTGCTGTACAGCGAGTCGCCGGCCGAGCCGCGTCCCCGTCTGCACCTGGACCTGTTCACGGACTCGGCCAAGGAGCAGCAGGCCGAGGTGCGCCGGCTGGTCGGTCTGGGGGCGCGGACCGTCGACTGGGACCTGTACCCGCCCGATCCGGACTTCGTCGTCCTCGCCGATCCGGACGGCAACATCTTCTGCGTCGTCGACCTCAGCCACGCTCCGAGCGGCGGCAGTCGCCCGGCGGACTGACCGGTCCCGCCCTCCGGGACGTCAGGCCAACGCGCCCAGCGGGTCGTCCAGGACCGGCTGCCACGCCAGTTCGGCCGCGCCGACCAGGCTGTTGTGGTCCAGGCTGCAGGGCAGGATGGGCACACCCCCGCTCTGCCCCCACAGGCTGCGGTCGGCGACGACGGCCCGCAGGCGCTCGGGGTCGGCGTCGAGGAGGGCCCGGTGGAGTCCGCCGAGGACGATGCGGTCCGGGTTGAGGATGTTCACCAGACCGGCGAGGCCGAGTCCGAGGCGGTCGATGAGGGTCGCGGTGGCGGTGCGGACGGCCGGGTCGGTGGAGTGGTCGCGGATCAGGTCGTTGGACTGCTGGAGGAGGGACACCTCGGGCCCCGGTTCGCGGCCGGCCGCGGTCAGGAAGGCGAGCGGGTCGGTCTCCACGTCCAGGCAGCCCCGGCTGCCGCAGTGGCAGGGGCCGCCCTCGGGGTTGACGGTGAGGTGGCCGACCTCCAGGGCGAGACCCGAACTACCGCTGTGCAGACGTCCGTCGAGGACGAGCGCACCGCCGACTCCCCGGTGGCCGGTGGCCACACACAGCAGGTCGCGCGCGCCGCGCCCGGCGCCGTGCCGGTGCTCGGCGAGCGCGGCGAGGTTGACGTCGTTCGCGGCGAACGCCGGCCCCTCGATCCCGGCGGCCCGCACCTGCTCGGCGAAGATCCGTCGCACGGGCGCGCCCGCCGGCCAGGCCAGGTGGAGCGGGTTCAGGGCCAGGCCCTCCGGCTCCGCGACGGCGGACGGTACGGCGAGTCCGGCACCGACGCAGCGTCGTCCGGTCTCCCGCAGGAGTTCCGCACCCGCCTCGACGACGGAGCCGAGCACCTTCGCCGGGTCGGCGTCGACCACCTCGCAGCCGGGTGCGGTGGCGACGATGCGGCCGCCGAGACCGACCAGGGCCGCGCGGAAACCGTCGGTGTGGACCTGGGCGGCGAGGGCGACGGGTCCGTCCTCGGCGACCGCGAGACGATGCGAGGGGCGGCCCTGCGAACCGGCGGCCGCGCCGGGGCGGGCGTCGACCCGGATCAGGCCCAGTGCCTCCAGTTCGGCGGCGACCGCGCCGGCCGTGGCCCGGGTGACGCCGAGTTCCGCGGTGAGGACGGCCCGGGTGGGGGCCCGTTCGGTGTGCACGAGCTCCAACGCGGGTCCGAGCGCGCCGCGCCCCCGGTCCAACCGCGTCCTGGGGGTGGTCCCTTCCCCCGTCCGGGGGTCCGCCTTGCCGCTCATGAGGGGGAGTCTCCCATGATCCGCTGGTGTGGGGGCCGGGGATGTGCCGGGCGGAACGGGGCTCGGGAGACCGCCGGCGCCCGTCGGTGCCGGTGAACGGGTCCGGTGGCGGGTTCGGCTCGCTACCGGGGGGATCGGGACGACGTGACAGCGCGCCCCGCCCGGACGGAACCGCGTGCGGGCGCGAGGGCGGGCCGGCCTCGCCTCCCCCACGCGATCCGCCGCGGGTTCCCCTCCTCCTCCCCCGCCCCCGCCGTGCCTGCCGCAGGACCGCCGCCGCATCCCGGCCGCGGCACGCGCCGCTCAGGTCCGGAGGCCGCTGACCCGGAGCGTGATGTTCAGTCGCCCGGTGAGGCCCAGTCCGGGCGGTGCGGTACCCGCGTGCACCCGCGGTACCCCGTGGTACGCCGTCCGGGCCGGCCCGCCGAAGACGAACAGGTCGCCGCTGCGCAGCTCGACGTCGGTGTAGGGGCGGGTCCGGGTCTCGGGGTTGCCGAAGCGGAACACGCAGGTGTCACCGAGGCTCAGGGAGACCACGGGCGCGTCGGACCTCTCGTCGGCGTCGCGGTGCATGCCCATGCGGGCGTCGGCGTCGTAGAAGTTGACCAGCGCGATGTCGTACGCCCCGTCCGCCGCCGCGTCGGCACCCAGCGCGTCGGTCACCGCCCGGCGGCCCAGCTCACCCAGCCAGGCGGGGAAGGGCTTCACGGGCGCGCCGTCGCCGTCGACGACGGTGCGGGCGTAGGCGTACGGATACCAGTGCCAGCCGAGGCAGACCTGCCGGGCGGTCATGGTGCCGCCGCCGGGGGTGCGTACCGTGCGCAGTCCGGCCGGTGGGCGGGCCCATGCGCGACAGGCGTGCACCAGCTCGCGCTGCCGTCCGGAGTCCAGCCAGTCCGGCAGGTGGACGGCGCCCGGCGCGATCACGGCACGGGCCCTGGGGAACAACTCGGCGTCCATGACTCCCATCCTGCCCGCGCCCGCTCCGACCCGCCCGACCCGGCCTGAGCTGCGGCTCGGCTAGCCTGGAGGCACGATGAACGACCGCAGCGACCGTATGACCACGCCATGGGGCGAACACGTCCTCACCCGCTTCCCCGAGGACCCCCGGGACCGGCTCCGCGCCTGGGACGCCTCCGACGAGTACCTCCTCGGGCACCTCGCGGAGCAGGAGGTCCCGCTGTCCGGCACGGTCGTGGTGGCCGGCGACCGCTGGGGCGCGCTGGTGACGGCGCTGGCGGCGCACCGGCCGGTGCAGATCACCGACTCCCACCTCACCCGGGAGGCGACCCGCGCCAACCTGGAACGGAGCGGTGTCGAGCCGGGCTCCGCGCGTCTGCTGACCACCCAGGACCCACCGCCGGACCGCGTCGACGTGCTGCTGGTGCGGGTACCGAAGAGCCTGGCGCTGCTGGAGGACCAGTTGCTGCGGCTGGCGCCCGCGCTGCACGAGGGCACGGTCGTCGTCGGCACCGGGATGGTCAAGGAGATCCACACCTCGACGCTCAGGCTGTTCGAGCGGATCGTCGGGCCGACCCGGACCTCGCTGGCCGAGAAGAAGGCCCGGCTCATCTTCTCCACGCCCGACCTCGCGCTGAAGCGGCCCGCCAATCCCTGGCCGCTCAGCTACCGGCTTCCCGACGACGTCGGTCCGCTCGCCGGCCGGAGCGTGGTCAACCACGCCGGCGTCTTCTGCGCCGACCGACTCGACGTCGGCACCCGCTTCTTCCTCCGGCACCTGCCGGACGCCGGCGCGCGGCGGGTGGTGGACCTGGGCTGCGGCAACGGTGTGGTGGGGACGGCGGTGGCGCTGGCCGACCCCGGGGCCGAGGTGCTGTTCACCGACGAGTCCTTCCAGGCCGTGGCCTCGGCGGAGGCGACGTACAGGACGAACGGGGCCGGAGGGCGGGCCGAGTTCCGGGTCGGCGACGGGCTGGAGGGGGTGCCGGACCGCAGTGTCGACCTGGTACTCAACAACCCGCCCTTCCACTCCCACCAGGCGACGACCGACGCCACCGCGTGGCGGATGTTCACCGGGGCGCGGCGGGTGCTGCGCCCCGGCGGTGAGCTGTGGGTGGTCGGCAACCGGCACCTTGGCTACCACGTCAAGCTGCGCAGGCTGTTCGGCAACAGCCGTCTGGTGGCGAGTGACCGGAAGTTCGTGGTGCTGAAGGCCGTCGTCACGCGGTAGGTCGTCCGAAGGTGCGTCGTCACGACGAAGCCGGGGCATGCAGGTCGTCACCGCCATCAGCCGCCGGGCCGCGGGCCGGTCACGACGTGAGTCGCCGGGTGCGGGACGTCACTGCGGGATTCGCCGGGTGCGGGACGTCACGAGGCGAGTCGCCGGGTGCGGGACGTCACGAGGCGAGTCGCCGGATGTGGGCGTCGGGCCGGGGTGGGTCAGGGGGTGGGGCGGGCCACCACCTGGATGAGCGAGGCCACCGTCCGCACCATGGCCTCCCGGCCGGCGGCGAGGTAGCCGCGCGAGTCGGCCGCGTCGGGGCGGGCGGCCAGGTACTCCCTGATCGCGCCGGTCAGGGCGAGGTTCAGGGCGGTGCCGATGTTGACCTTGGAGATGCCGCCCGCGACCGCCGCCGTGAGTTCACCGTCCGGGACTCCGGAGGAGCCGTGCAGGACGAGCGGCACGTCCAGCGCGCCGGAGAGTTCCTTGAGCAGGTCGTGGTCGAGGGTGGCGGTGCGCGTGGTCATGGCGTGGGAGGTGCCGACGGCGACGGCCAGGGCGTCCACGCCGGAGTCGGCGACGAAGGCGCGCGCCTCGACGGGGTCGGTACGGGCTCCCGGCGCGTGGGCGCCGAGCGGTACGGCGCCGTTCTTGCCGCCGACCTCCCCCAACTCCGCCTCGATCCACAGCCCCTGGGCGTGTGCCCAGTCGGCGGCGGCCCGGGTCACCGCGAGGTTCTCCGCGTACGGCAGCCTGGAGGCGTCGTACATCACGGAGCTGAACCCCGCGTCCGGGGCCCGGCGCAGCAGGCTGTCGCTCCGGACGTGGTCGAGGTGCAGGGCGACGGGCACGGCGGCGCCCTCGGCGGCGGCGACGGCCGCGCGGGCCAGCGGCGGCAGGCGGCCGTAGCGGTACTTCACGGTGTTCTCGCTGACCTGGAGGACCACGGGGGTGTGCACGGACTCGGCGCCCGCGACGACTGCCTCGATGTGCTCCAGGGTGATGACGTTGAAGGCGGTGACGGCGGAGCGCGCGGCTGCGGCGCGGCCGACCAGGTCGCCGGTGGTGGCGAGGGGCACGGTCTCTCCCTTCCCTCGTGTCGGGGCGCGGGTGTCGGGGCGGGCGTCAGGGGGCGAGGATCACCGAGCGGGTGAGGTGGCGGGGCCGGTCGGGGTCGAGGCCCCGGGCGGCGGCCACGACGACGGCGAGCCGCTGGGCGCGGACCAGTTCGGCGAGCGGATCGAGGTCCCCCGGTACCCACAGCGCGCCGGTGTCCCGGACCTGGCCGGCCAGTCCGTCGGGTGCTTCGCCGAACATCCAGGTCGCCGTGCCGGCGGTGCTGATGCTGATGGGGCCGTGCCGGTACTCCGTCGCCGGGTACGCCTCGGTCCAGGAGAGGGAGGCCTCACGCATCTTCAGGCCCGCCTCGTTGGCCAGTCCGACGGTCCAGCCCCGGCCGAGGAAGGTGAACTGGGTGCTCTCGACGAGCCCTTCGGGAAGCCCGGCCGCGAGGGCGGTGCGGGCGTCGGCGACGACCGCGTCGGTGTGCAGCCCCAGGTGGGCGCGGAACAGGGTGAGGGCGGTGGTCGCGAAGCGGGTCTGCACGATGGAGCGTTCGTCGGCGAAGTCGAGGACCACCACCTCGTCGGCGGTGGTCATGACGGGGGTGTCCGGGTCCGCGGTGAGCGCGACGGTGCGGGTGCGGCCCCGGAGCGCGGCGAGCAGTTCCAGCACCTCGGTGGTGGTCCCGGAGCGGGTCAGGGCGACGACGCGATCGTACGCGCGGCCCCGTGGGAACTCGGAGGCGGCGAAGGCGTCCGTCTCGCCCAGGCCCGCGTCCTCGCGCAGCGCCGCCGCCGCCTGGGCCATGAAGTACGAGGTGCCGCAGCCGACGACCGCGACCCGCTCGCCCTCCGCCGGGAGCGCCGCGCGGTGCCGGTCCGCCTGTTCGGCGGCGCGTGTCCAGCACTCGGGCTGGCTGTTGAGCTCGTCCTCGACGTACGTCATGCCGCACACTCCCCGCTCACCGAGCCGTGCCCGTCGGCCCGCCGGACCCTGGATCCGTCGATCCGTCGCTGCCCGGACCCGGGCCCCCGCCGATCGGCCGGTCTGTTCGTTCCTGCAAGATATAGCCGCCTTCCGAGCACGATCAAGCAATCTGCGGGAGGAATACGGTGCGTTAGGGTCGGCGGGAGATCGAGGAACGGAGGCGCGGATGTCGCGCGACGCCCGCTGGAAGGCGCTGCTGGAGCTGCTCGTCGAGCGCGGCCGGCTGGACGTCGAGGAGGCGGCGACCGAGCTGGAGGTCTCGGCCGCGACGATCCGCCGTGACTTCGACCGGCTCGCCGAGCAGCAGATGCTCGGGCGCACGCGCGGGGGTGCGGTCGTGCACGGGGTGTCGTACGAACTGCCGCTGCGCTACAAGACGGCCCGCCGGGCCCCGGAGAAGCAGCGCATCGCGCAGGCGGTCGCCGCCCTGGTGGCGCCCGGCGAGGCGGTGGGACTGACCGGGGGCACCACCACCACCGAGGTGGCGCGCGCCCTGGCCGTACGAGCCGACCTGACCTCCGGCACACCCGCGTTGACCGTGGTCACCAACGCGCTCAACATCGCCAACGAGCTGGCCGTCCGGCCGCAGTTCAAGATCGTGGTGACCGGCGGGGTGGCCCGGGCGCAGTCGTACGAGCTGGTCGGGCCACTCGCGGACGGGGTGCTGGGCCAGGTGACGGTCGACGTGGCGGTCCTCGGTGTCGTCGCCTTCGACGTGGCACACGGCGCCGCGGCCCACGACGAGGCGGAGGCCGCGATCAACCGGTTGCTGTGCGAGCGTGCCGAGCGCGTGGTCGTGGCCGCCGACTCCAGCAAGCTGGGCCGGCGGGCGTTCGCCCGGATCTGCGCGGCCGAGTCGGTGGACACCCTGGTCACGGACGGTGCGGCCGATCCGGACGCGGTACGGCGGTTCGAGGAGACGGGGGTCCGGGTCGTCATGGCCTAGGGGCCCGCGCGGTTCGGGCCGCCCGGTGCTCCCGGCGGCCGTGGACGGCTGCGGCCGTCAGTGCCCGTGACCGTCGGAGTGCTCTGCCGGAGCGCTGGGAGCGGGTGCGGCGGGGTGCTGTGCGCTCGGTGCCGCTCCGGCCCGCACGGTGAACGCCGCGGTGTGGACCTTGCCCTGGTGCCGGAAGTCCAGGAAGAGGCGGTAGGCGCCCTCACTGGGCGCGGTGGCCGTGAAGGAGATCTGCGGGCCGGGCTTCGTGGTGCCGTCGCCGGGTTCACCGTTCGGGTGGACGTGCAGGTAGGCGAGATCGCCGGCCCGCAGGGCAACCAGGTGGCCGTAGGCGCCGAGGTAGGGCTGCAGGTTCGTGACGGGTTCGCCGTCGCGGGTGACGTGCAGTTTCAGTTCGCTCGCCCTGCCGGGGCGCAGGGTTCCGGCGAGCCGGACCTGGTAGCCGTCGGTCCGGGCGGTCGCGTCCGGGGCCGGCAGGCGTGCGGGTTCGTAACGGCCGGAAGCGGCGAGGTCGGCACCGAGGGTGAGGTTCCCGGCGCCCCTCTTCGCCGGGGTGAAGTCGGCGAAGACGCGGTAGCCGCCCGCGCCGGGCAGGTCGACGGGGGTGCTCCAGGTGCCGTCGGCGGCGCGGGTGGGGTGCAGGTGGCGGTAGGTGGCCAGGTCGCGTGAGGCGATGACGAGGTGGAGTTCCTTGTCGTGCTCGCGCTGGTACGCGGTGACCGCCTGGCCGCTGCCGTCACGGACGGTGAAGCGCAGCTCGGTGCGCCGGCCGGCGGTGACGTGCGGGGTCGCGAGGTCCAGGCGGTAGCCGTTCTCGGAGATCTGCAGTCCGCCGGGCGACGTGCTCCCCTGTCCGCCGCCCTCCTCCGGGTCCGGCGACGGCCGGCCGTGCTCGCCGTGGGCTGCGGGCGGGTCGTCGGCGACACCCTGGTCCATCCCCCTGCCCACGCCGTAGGCGGTGCCGAAGGTGGCCGCCAGTGCGGCGGCGAACGCGGTGACCCTCAGTCCGGTGTGCATGACGGTCCTCCCCCTCTCGCTCCCGGGCTTACCGCTCGCACGGAGACCTCTTTCTGCACTTCAGCATACCCCTGGGGGGTAGTAAGTCAAGGCGCTCCGACGGGTTGCGCCGTTACCCTGCGGGGGTGTGCATGACGGCGGCCGGAGACACCCCTGCCCGTATGGGCCCCGCCGCTCGGAGGAAGCCCTGTCCTCGCTCGTCACCACGTCGGCCGCCCCGCCCGTCACCACCACCCACGCCGTCGCCGGGGTGAGCCGCGGTCACTGCGGCGCGTCATTCACCGGGCCCCCGGGACGGTTCGCGGATGCCCCGGACGGCCCCCGCCGGCGCGCCCCGGGGCCGGTGACGGGCCAGGCTGGTACGCCGACGGGCCACGGCACCCTCGGGCAGGACGCCGGGCCCTCGACCCGCGGAGCAGGAGCCCATGACCGAACCGACCAACGCCGACGGCGACACGCGCGGCCCGCTCGCGCCGGACCGCGGACCGCCTCGTGCGCGTCGGCGGACGTTCGCCGCCGTGCTCGGCGATCTGCGCGCCGTGGACGGCGCCCTGTACGGTGCGGTGGCCGCCACGTCGACGCCCACGCTCGACCGAGCGCTGCGCCGGCTGTCCCACGCCGCCGACCACGCGAAGGTCTCGCTCGGGATCGCGGGGGCGCTCGCCCTGGGCGGTGCACGGCCGCGCCGGGCGGCCCTCGTCGGGGTGGGGGCGGTCGCCGTGGCGTCGGTCTCCGCGAACCTGCTGGGCAAGCGGCTGGTGCGCAGGGCGAGGCCGGACCGGGAGGCGGCGCGGGTGACGGTGGACCGGCATGTGCCCATGCCCGCGTCGGCGTCGTTCCCGTCCGGGCACACGGCCTCGGCGGTCGCGTTCGCCACGGCGGTCGGCGTGATCCTGCCCGTGGCCGCCGTCCCGCTCGGAGCGTTGGCGGGCGCCGTCGGCTACTCCCGGGTCCACACCGGTGTGCACTATCCCGGTGACGTGGCCGCGGGCGCCGTCCTGGGCATCGCCAGTGCGGCCGTCGCGCTCGCGGTCGCGGCGGCCGCCCCGGCGGCGGGCCCGCGGCCGGTCCGCCCGCCGGCCGCGGCGTAGCCCTCCGTACCCGTTCGGCGGTGCGTCAGCCGAAGGCCCGGACGGCCTGGTAGTAGGTCCACGCCGTGCTGTCGCAGGCGGTCTTGGTGGCTCCGCCGTAGCGGGCGCAGACACGCTTGAGGTCCTCGTAGAAGGCGCTGTCGAGGCGGGTCTTGTTGGCACTGAAGGCGCCCGCGGCCTTGTAGTTGCGGTAGCCGAAGTCGTGCCGTGCGCAGGAGGTGCTGAAAGGGAAACCGAACGGATTGTCCGGCGAGGTGGAGCAGTAGTCGGTGGTCCAGTCGAAGCCGTAGGCGGCCCAGGCGGACTGGTTCGCCCGCGCGGCGGTCCAGGTGTTGTAGCTCGACGCGCTGGTCTGGGTCCAGCTCGCGAGCACCTGCGACTTGTCGGCGGGAGCGGCGTCGGCGGTCGCGGCGGTGGCGAAGACGGTGGTCACGGCCATGGCCGAGGCGGCGAGTCCGGTGGCGAGTCTACGGTGCATCCCACACCTCCAGGAGGTTGCGGCCCGCCCCTCGGGCCGCAGGTTCATGTCAAAATGATGCGCAGTTCGGCCGCCCCTGCACACATCCGTCGGCCCAATGCTCCGTCAACTCTTGTGCGGGGCAGGGGAACGGGATGTGAACGTCCGCCGCTCACGGCCCCCTGCCGCTCAACGGGCCTGTGCCCGACGCACGTCGGCCCTCCTGAGCGCCGACGCCCGCAAACGCGGCACCAGGACGCCGGCGACGACACCGTCCGGGAGCCGGTGCGCGGCCGTCGCCACGGCGAGCAGCAGCAGGCAGAGATCGGGCCGTGGCCGGTCCGACGCTCAGTACGTCGGTGAACGGGGGCGTGGGCGGACCGGACGCCTCACCGGACTCCGGAGCCGCTCACCACGGCAGCCCCTTGAGGTACGCGCCGACCCGGTCTGCGTCCCAGGCGCCGTCGGCGACCACGATGCGGTACCGGTAGGCGAAGGACTCGTCCGGCGGCAACCGGAACTCCTCGAAGAACGCCCAGGAAAAGGCCACGGTCGGGAACGGCTCGGTGCGCACGAACCAGTGCGAGGGGTGGACCGCGCTCTCCTCGTCGAGGTTCTCCGGCGCGTGGGCGAAGACGAGCGTGGAGTGGGCGTCGACGTCGTCGTGCTCGGCGGTGAAGGCGAGCCAGGGGCCCTGGGTGCCCATCAGCCCGGCGGCCTCCGCATCGGTGCCCGGCGCGAAGGCGGTTCCGCCGGTGAAGTCGCGGGGGCCGCGCCACTGGAGCCCGGTGTAGCCGGCCATCTCCCGGCCCGCGGTGGTCGGTGAGCCGAACACCAGTGGCTCGCCGCGGGTGTTCGTCAGGCGGATCGACCAGTCCAGGACCCAGGCACCGGCCTCCTCGTCGACCGAGTGGAGGGTCAGACCGCGCTCCTCGCGGGCCCATTCGGCGCCGCCGTTCTCGAGCCAGGTGAGGTGCTCGGTGACGGCGAGCCGGTCGTCCCGGGCCGTGAGGACCGGGAAGCCGTCGTGCCGCATCGAGCCGATCCGCTCGGGCAGTGGCAGGTAGCCCTCGCCGTGGACGTAGCAGTTGCCGCCCCAGAAGTTCTGGCCGGAGAGGTGGCTGGCCGTCATCTGCAAACCCTTGTGCCAGCGGTGGTCGCTGGGACGGTACCCGGTGACCGTGCGCCCGGCGAGGGTGCGCACCGGGTGGGCGTAGGGCTTGCGGGACTCGAAGGCCTCGGGGTCGGGGCGGTAGACGTAGCGGAGGATCTCGGTGCCGTTCCCCGCGGTGACCGCCACGTGGTCGCCGTGGGTGTGGGTGACGCGCAGGGTGCTCACGCGCGCTCCCCGGGGGCCCAGTCGGGGTGGCCGCCGTGCATGGCCGCGTGGAAGGGGTCGCCGGGCGCGATCTCACCCGCGAGGACCGGGTTTCCGGTGAACGCCGCCTTGTAGAGGGCGGCGGCGAACTCCAGTGTGGCGCGGGCGTCCGGACCGCTGCCGGGCGGCCGCTCACCCGCGTCCCGGGCGTCGAGCACGGCACCGAGCTGCGCGGTGTGCGAGCTGGGCACGTCCGCCGCCGGGGTGCGCCAGGCGGCGGCGCGTTCGGGGGCGACGTGCCGGGCGGGGGTGTAGGTCCAGTCGTCGTTGCGGTGGCCGTACAGGTGGGTCAGCTCGACCGTGGCGTCGGCGCAGTCGACGCGGACGCGGCTCACCTCGTCCGGCGAGAGCACGCTGTTGACGACGGTGGCCAGGGCGCCGTTCGCGAAGCGCACCAGGGCCATGGAGACGTCCTCGCTCTCGGTGTCGTGGACCATGCGTGAGGCCATGGCCCGCACCTCCGCCCAGGGTCCGAGCAGGTGCAGCAGCAGGTCGTACTGGTGGATGCCGTGCCCCATGGTCGGGCCGCCGCCCTCGGTGGCCCAGCGTCCGCGCCACGGCACCGCGTAGTAGGCGGCGTCGCGGTGCCAGGTGGTCTGGCAGTGGGCGACCAGCGGGGCACCCAGCTCGCCGCCCGCGATCAGGTCCCGGGCGTGCGCGGCGCCGGAGCCGTACCGGTGCTGGAAGATCACGGAGGCGTAGGCGCCGGACGCCTCCTCGGCCGCCGCGACGTCGTCGTACTCGGCGAGGGACAGGCACAGCGGCTTCTCGCACAGCACCCAGGCGCCCGCCTTGAGCGCGGCCACCGTCTGCTCCCGGTGCAGGGACGGCGGCGTACCGATGAGGACCAGGTCGGGGCGTACGGCGTCCAGCATGGCGCCCATCGAGGTGTACCCGGCGACGTCCCCGCCCGCCTCGGCCCGGAAGGCGTCGAGCCGGGCCCCGTCCACGTCCACGGCGGCCACCAGTTCCGTCCGGTCGGCGTGGGCTCTCAGGGCGGACAGGTGGCTGCCGGTGACGATGGCACCGGTACCGACCACGGCGACTCGGCGGCGGACGGGACGTGCGGACATGCGGTCCTCCTCGGACGCCGGCGCACGACAGGGCACGCGCGCGCCGATAGAAAGCGCTTGCTCCGTGGCAGACCATAGGCGCGGGGCCAATGCCTGGACAACCCCCCGGCCTGTACGGATGCGGCAGGCGGCAGGCGGCAGGCGGCAGGCGGCAGGCGGACCCTCGCACCGGCCGACCGCCGAAGTGACCGACCGGCAGAGGGGCCGACCGCAGAGAGGGCCGGCACCGGCCGGATCGCGCCAGCGCTCCCAGGAGTCCTCTGGAGTCCTCTGGAGTCCTCTGAAGCCCCATGGACCCCTTGGAGTCCTCTGGGCCTTCCGAAACGTCGCCCGAAGGGGGGCAGACGTGAGCGGTCCGAAGCCGTCGTCCGTGGAGCACCGGCTCCCCGGCTACCCTCCCCGGTCGCACGAGCAGGGCCGCGCCGGCCGGCAGTCCGGCACCGTGAGGCAGGTTCCCGTGGCGCCGGCCACGGAGCCCGGTGGGGCAGCGTCACGCTCCGCACACCCCCGGGTGAGGGCGCTCTTGATGCCCTTTCACCGGGGCTGTGGAAGCGTCCGGGTCATGGCCCACATGTCCCACGGCGCCCATGCCCAGCCTCCACGGCGCGGGCAGTGGTGGTCCACGTTCCGGCAGTCGCCGTTCTGGCCGGCCACCGTGCTGGTCCTCATCCTCGCGGCGGCGGCAGGTCTCTTCGCGGGTTCGTACACGTACTCGATGGCGGATCCGACGCCGCACTCGCTCCCCACGGCCGTGGTCGGCTCCTACGAGGACGCCCGCGGCCGGGCGTTCCTGGACGGCCTGGAGAAGGCGCTGAACGCCTCGGTGCAGGTGCATGCCTACGACAGCACGGCCGAGGCCCGTGAGGCGATCCAGGACCAGGAGGTCTTCGGCATCTTCGAGCTCCGCGACGACGGACGGACCGCCGTGCTCGACCTGTCCAGCGCCTCGGGTGCCTCGGTCGCCGAGGTGCTCGCCGACACGGCACCGGCCGTCGGGGAGAAGACCGGCGTCCGGGTCACCGTCCGGGACGTCAACCCCTTGCAGGAGGGCGACCCGCGCGGACTGGCGATCTTCTACATCTCGCTGGCCGCGGTGATCATCGGCTTCGTCGGGGCCATCCAGCTCAGCGTGCACGCACGCTCCCTGACCCCCCTCGAACGCATCCTCTTCACGGCCGCCTACGCCCTGCTCGGCGGGTTCGCCATCGCCGCGACGGTGGACTGGCTGCTCGACGCGCTCGACCTGCCGTTCGTCGAGTCGTGGCTGATCCTGGCGCTCACCCTGTTCGCGTCCGGCATGGTCTTCACCATGTTCAACACCCTGGTCGGACGCTGGGCGATGCTGCCCACCTGGGGGCTGATGGTGCTGCTCGGCAATCCCTCGTCCGGCGGCGCGGTGTCCTGGCCGCTGCTGCCGTCGCCGCTCGGGGCGATCGGCCAGTGGCTGCCGCCCGGGGCCTCGGTCAACGCACAGCACACGGCGGTGTACTTCCAGGGCCACCAGCACGCGTTCCCCTTCCTGGTGCTGGGCGGGTGGGCCCTGCTGTCCTGCGCGGTCTTCTGGATCTGGCGGCACCGCCACCCCGGCGGGCGGGACAAGCACCCGGCACACGCCGCGGCATCCTGACCCGTACGCCACACGCGCCCACCCGCGGCCGTCGCCGTCCGCGGCTGGTGCGGCGTCCGTGACTGCCCGCCGCCCGCAAGTGTTCCGCGTCCGCGGCTGTTCCGGCGTCCGGCCGGCTGCGATCATGAGGGGCCGGACCCCCCCGCCCTCGGTTGGAGCGCACATGGCCCTCGACGTCGCCGCGATCCGCGCGCACGTACCCGCCCTGAAGTCCGGCACCGCGCGGTTCGACGCACCGGGCGGCACGCAGACCCCCCAGCCGGTGATCGACGCGATCGCGGCGGCGCTGACCGCCCCGCTCGCCAACCGGGGGCGGAACACCGAGGGCGAGCGCAACGCGGACCGGATCGTCACCGAGGCCCGGTCCGCCCTGGCCGACCTCCTCGGCACCACGCCGGGGACGGTGGTCTTCGGGCGCAGCGCCACCCAGCTCGTCTACGACCTGTCGAGGACGCTGGCCAAGGGCTGGGGACCGGACGACGAGGTGGTCGTCACCCGGCTCGACCACGACGCGAACATCCGGCCGTGGGTGCAGGCCGCGGAGTCGGCGGGGGCGACCGTGCGGTGGGCAAACTTCGATCCGGCCACGGGTGAGCTGCGGCCCGAACACGTCGAGGCGGTACTGGGCCCGCGTACCAGGCTGGTCGCGGTCACCGCCGCGTCCAACCTGATCGGCACCATGCCCGACCTGCCGGCGCTCGCCTCCCTCGTGCACACGGCCGGGGCGCTGTTCCACGTCGACGCGGTGCACTACGCCTCGCACGCCCTGGTGGACCTGGCCGCGATCGGCGCGGACTCGCTGGTCTGCTCTCCCTACAAGTTCCTCGGGCCGCATCTGGGCGTGCTGACCGGCCGGGCGGAGCTGCTGGAGTCGCTCCGCCCGGACAAGCTGCTGCCGTCCGCCGACCGCGTGCCCGAGCGGTTCGAACTGGGCACCCTGCCCTACGAGTCGCTGGCCGGGGCCCGGGCGGCGGTGGACTTCCTCGCGGGCCTGGAGCCGGACGCGCGGGGCAGCCGCCGGGACCGGCTGGCCGCCTCCTTCGCGGCGCTGGAGGCCCACGAGGAGGCGCTGCGCGAGCGGATCGAGCGAGGGCTGGCGGACCTCGGCGGCATCACCGTGTACTCACGGGCCGCCCGGCGCACGCCGACCCTGCTGTTCACCGTGGCGGGCCTGGCCCCCGCCGACGTGTACCGGCGGTTGGCCGAGCAGGCGGTCGACGCGCCCGCCGGCTCCTTCTACGCGGTGGAGACCGCGCGCCGGCTGGGGCTCGGCGACGCGGGCGGTGTGCGGGTCGGGCTCGCGCCGTACAGCAGCGCGGACGACGTGGACCGGCTCCTGACGGCGCTGGCCGCCCTCACCCGCTGAGGGCCGGGCCGGCGCCCCGCCGACGGGCCTCACCCCAGGGGCACGCTCACCTCGCCCGAGCCCTCGGCGCTCGCGCCGCCCGCGACGCGCACGGTGAACGGCCGGTCGGTACCGCTCGCGGTGACCCGCAGGACGTTGCCGTCACGCCGTACCCGGAAGGTCGCGGCCGGCGTGCCCAGCAGGTCGGGCACGGTGGCCTCGGCCGTCCAGTCGCGCCCGGCGGGCGGGTGGAGCAACAGGACCGGGGCGTCCAGCCAGTCCCCGTCGGGTCGCCGTTCGTCGGAGGCCAGCGGCAGGACGGCGCCCTCACGGACGTACAGCGGCAGGCTGTCGTAGCCGTGCCGTTCGGTGCGCCAGGCCGGGCCGGTGACGCGCTCGCCGGACAGCAGATGTGTCCAGGTGCCCTCGGGCAGGTAGACCTCGACCTCCCCGTCCTCGGTGAAGACCGGGGCGACCAGGAGGTCGGGACCGAGCATGTACTGCCGGTCCAGCATCCGGCAGCCCGGGTCGTGCGGGTACTCCAGGACCATCGGCCGCATCATCGGCACGCCGGTGCGGTGCGCCTCGGCGGCGACGCCGTAGAGGTAGGGCATCAGGCGGTGCTTCAGGAGGGTGAAGCGGCGGGCGACGTCGACCGCCTCCTCGCCGAACTCCCACGGCACCCGGTACGACGAGGAGCCGTGCAGCCGGCTGTGCGAGGAGAGCAGGCCGAAGGCCAGCCAGCGCTTGAAGACCGCCGGGTCGGGCGTGCCCTCGAAGCCGCCGATGTCGTGGCTCCAGAAGCCGAAGCCGCTCAGGGACAGGGACAGGCCGCCCCTGAGCGACTCGGACATCGCCTCGAAGGACGACCAGCAGTCGCCGCCCCAGTGCACGGGGTACTGCTGGCCGCCCGCGGTCGCGGAGCGGGCGAAGAGGACGGCCTCGCCCTGTCCGCGCTCCTTCTCGAGCAGTTCGAAGACGGTGCGGTTGAAGAGGTGGGTGTAGTAGTTGTGCATCCGCTCGGGGTCGGAGCCGTCGTGCCAGACCACGTCGGTGGGGATGCGCTCGCCGAAGTCGGTCTTGAAGCAGTCCACGCCCTGGTCGAGCAGCGGCTTGAGTTTCCCGGCGAACCAGTCGCGGGCCGCGGGGCTGGTGAAGTCGACCAGACCCATCCCGGCCTGCCACAGGTCCCACTGCCAGACGTCGCCGTCCGGCCGGCGCACCAGGTGGCCCAGAGCCGCGGCCTCGTCGAAGAGGGGGGACTTCTGGGCGATGTACGGGTTGATCCAGACGCTGACCTTCAGACCCCTGGCCTTGAGCCGGGCGAGCATGCCGTCCGGGTCGGGGAAGACGTCCGGGTCCCACCGGAAGTCGCACCACTGGTACTCGCGCATCCAGAAGCAGTCGAAGTGGAAGACGGACAGCGGAATGCCCCGCTCGGCCATGCCGTCGACGAACGAGGTCACCGTCTCCTCGTCGTAGGAGGTGGTGAAGGACGTGGTGAGCCACAGGCCGAAGGACCACGCGGGCGGCAGTGCGGGGCGACCGGTGAGGGCCGTGTAGCGGGTGAGGACGTCCTTCGGCGTGGGGCCGGCGACGACGTAGTACTCCAGCGTCTGGTCCTCGACGCTGAACTGCACCTGGCCGACGGACTCGGACCCGACCTCGAAGGAGACGGCGCCGGGATGGTTGACGAAGACGCCGTAGCCGCGCGAGGAGAGGTAGAAGGGGACGTTCTTGTAGGCCTGTTCGCTGCTGGTGCCGCCGTCGGCCTGCCACATGTCGACGACCTGGCCGTTCTTCACGAACGGGGTGAAGCGCTCGCCGAGGCCGTAGACCTGCTCGCCGACCCCGAGGGAGAGCCGGCTCAGCATGTGGTGGGCGCCGTCGCCGGTGGTGGCGAACGCGGTGCCCTTGGCGTTCGCCCGGGTCAGCTCGCGTCCGTCCGCGTCGTGGAAGGTGAGGCCGAAGGGCCCCTCGCGGTCCAGGCGGAGGGTCAGCGGGCCGCTGGTCAGCTCGGTGACCGCGCCGTCCGCACGCACCGCCCCCGCACCGTCCGCCGCGCCCGCGAGGGCGAAGTCGGGGCCCGGCCGGCGTTTGCCCGCGTGATGGGTGACGCGGACGCCGATGACGCCCTCGGCGGGAGAGAAGCACTCGACCGTGAGGAGCGGCGCGTTGAGCGTGTCCCCCCTCCGCGTCACCTTCTTCACGGCGGCATGGGCGGTGAAGCGCTTCGATTCGGGGCGCACATCGCGGACCTCGGTCGCGTACGCGAGATGCACACCCTCACGGATGAGCCAGAAGCCGTCGGTGAACTTCATGATCTTCCTCGGGTGGGACGGGAGCTGTCGGATGGGAGCGCGGGGGCCGCCTCACAGCGTTTTGATCGTACACAGAACAAAAGCGCCCGCCGAGCCCCTCGCGCCGACATTACCGCGTTGATCAGCAGTGATCACCGACAAGAACAGGTTCCTCACCCCGCGGATCGAAGAGACCGGGGCCACTTTCCTCTAGCGCGACAGCACGTCCGTGACGTATTAGTCATCACATCAAACAAAACGGTCCGGCAGGGAAGCCGGACGGTACGACAGCAAGGGCCGCACTGTGTCGAAGCGCTTCACCTCACTCGCCTTGACAGCTCATCCCCCTGCCACCGGGCGCCGGGGGCGGGGACCCTCACGCCGCGTGGTCGCCCCGCTCGCCGCCGTCTCCGTCCTGGTCGCCGGGGCGGCGCTGACCGGCTGCGGCCAGCAGCGTGACGCCGACGTGTACACCGTGCTGAACTCCTCGACCGACGAGTCGTACCACCGCTGGGACGCGGAGGCCATGGCCCGGTGCGGGAAGCGGCTGGGCGTCACCATCGAGCAGCAGAGCGTGCCGGCCTCGCAGGTGATGACGAAGGCGCTGCGCATGGCCTCGTCCAAGTCGCTCCCCGACGTCGTGCAGTTCGACGCGTCCGAGATGCCGACCTTCGCCGACGCGGGCGGCCTGGTCGATCTGCGGACCCTCGGGCTGAGCACCGACGACATCCCCGAGGGCATCGTCGACTTCGGCTCGTACGAGGGGACGTACTACGGCGCGGCCCGGTCGGTGAACACCCTCGCGCTCTTCTACAACAAGGACCTTCTCGACGAGGCGGGCGTCGAGGTGCCCGCCACCTGGGAGGAGCTGCGGGAGACCGCGCAGCAGCTCACCCGGGGCAAGCAGTACGGCCTGGCCCTGAGCGCGGGCGGCGCTGAGGACGGGGTCTTCCAGTTCATGCCGTTCATGTGGTCCAACGGCGGCGACGAGACCGACCTGGACGGCCCGCGGGTCGTCGAGGCCCTCGACTACTGGAAGGACCTGCTGAAGGACCGTTCGCTGTCGAAGTCGACGGTCAACTGGACGCAGGCGGACGTCAACGACCAGTTCATGGCCGGCAACGCGGCCATGATGATCAACGGGCCGTGGCAGGTGGAGACCCTCAACGCCGACGAGTCGCTGCACTGGGGCATCGCGCCGATCCCCGTGCCCGAGGCCGGTGACGACTCGGTGGGCCCCCTGGGAGGCGCCGTGCTCACCGTGCCGAACACCGGTGACGAGGCGCGGGAGAAGACGGCCGGGAAGATCGTCGCCTGCCTGTCCGGCGAGGAGGAGCAGCTGACCTACGCGCTCAACAGCTGGATGGTCCCGGCGAACGCCAAGGCCGCCGCCGTCTGGCGCGAGCGGGTGCCGGAACTGGACTCCCTCGCCGACCAGGTGGCCGTCGCACGGTCCCGGACGGCGCAGCTCGGCGCCGGCTGGTCGAGCGTGTCGCTCGCCCTGCAAAGCGCCTTCCAGTCCGCCCTGACCGGCCAGTCCAGCGAGACCGCCCTGAAGCGCGCCCAGCAGCGGGCCACGAGCGGGAACTGAGGTACGCGCCCCATGACCACGTCCACCGTCACCGCCCAGACGCCCGCGAAGGCGTCCCCGACGGCCACCGCGCCCGACCCGGCCGGGCTCAGGCGCCGGCGCCGGCTCGCCCAGTGGGGGTTCGTCGCCCCCGCCGTCGTCTTCATGCTGCTGTTCTTCGGCTACCCGCTCGTCCGCAACGTCCTGATGAGCTTCCAGGACTACACGCCGAAGACCTTCTTCACCGGTGAGGCGCCCTTCAACGGCACCGACAACTGGTCCCACGTGTTCCGGGACGCCCTGTTCGGCAAGGCGCTGTGGCACACGCTCGTCTTCACCGCGGGCTCGCTGCTCGGACAGTTCTGCATCGGCATGGCGCTCGCGGTGTTCTTCAGCCGCCGCTTCCCGCTGAACGGGGTGCTGCGCTCCCTGATCCTGCTGCCCTGGCTGGTGCCCATGGTGGTGTCCGGCATCGTCTGGCGGCGCATCCTCGACCAGGACACGGGCGTGCTCAACTCGTTCCTGGACACCTTCGGGGCCGGCGGTCACACACCGTGGCTGACCAGTCCGGAGATGGCCCTGCTGTCGGTGATCCTGGTCAACATCTGGATCGGCATCCCGTTCAACATGGTCATCCTCTACGGCGGCCTCCAGGAGATCCCGAAGGAACTGCACGAGGCGGCGGCCCTGGACGGCGCCTCGGCGTGGCGGACCTTCCGCTCGGTCACGTTGCCGGTGCTCAAGCCCGTCATCACGGTCGTGCTCGTGCTCGGCTTCATGTCGACGATCAAGATCCTCGACCTGATCCTCGCGCTCACCGACGGCGGCCCGGCCGACGCCACCCAGACACTGGGCACGCTCACCTACCAGAACTCGTTCGTGCAGCTGGACTTCGGCGCGGGCGCCGTCGTCGGCAACGTACTCATCCTGATCTCCGCCGTGTTCGCGGTGTTCTACCTGCGGGCCAACCGCACCGAGGGGAAGTGACCGACGATGGCCACCCACACGCCCACCGCGTCCCGGCGCCGCTGGGGCTCCACCGTCGCCGGTGTGCTCGTCCTCGCCGTGATGCTGTTCCCCCTGTACTGGATGCTCAACACCGCGCTCCAGCCCGAGGCGGGACTGCTCCAGGTCGACCCGGTGCCGGGCAGCCTGGACCTGTCCGGCTTCTCCAAGGCCGTCAGCGACCAGGGCGGCAACCTCCTGACCTCGCTGGCCGTCTCGCTCGGCGCGGTCGCCATCTGCCTGGCGATCTCGGCGCCGGCGGCGTACGGCCTCGCGCGGTTCGGGCTGCGCGGCTCGCGCACCATCGTGTTCGGCACGCTGATCACCCAGATGGTGCCGGGCATCGTCATCGCCAACGCGCTCTACAACTCGTACGTCGACCTGGGCCTGGTCAACTCCTACTTCGGCCTGATGCTGGCGGACGCCTCGCTGGGCATCCCGTTCTCCATCGTGCTGATGCGCTCCTTCATGGTGTCGATCCCGGGCGAGGTCGTCGAGGCCGCGCAGATCGACGGCGCCGGGCCGGTGCGGACGTTCACCCGGGTCGTGCTGCCGATGAGCCGCAACTCGCTCATCACCTCCGGGCTGTTCGCGTTCCTGTTCTCGTGGAGCGACTTCATGTTCGCGCTCACCCTGAACACCACCGACGACGTGAAGCCGATCACGCTGGGCATCTATCAGTACATCGGCGCGCACGTCGGTGACTGGGGCTCGGTGATGGCCGCGTCCGTGCTCTCCGCGGTGCCCGCGGCGATCCTGCTCGTCCTCGCCCAGAAGTACATCGCCGCCGGGATCACCGGCGGTTCCGTCAAGTGAACCCCGTGAACACGGAAGTGAGCCGCACAGCATGAGTGAGTACCCCAGCTTCCCGCCCGGTTTCGTCCTGGGTGCCGCGACCGCCTCGTACCAGATCGAGGGCGCGGCACGGGAGGACGGCCGCGGTCCGTCGATCTGGGACACCTACAGCCACACTCCCGGTCTGGTGGCGGACGGCGACACCGGTGACGTGGCCTGCGACCACTACCACCGCTACCGGGAGGACGTGGCGCTGCTGCGTGACCTGGGCGTGGACTCGTACCGCTTCTCGATCGCCTGGCCGCGCATCGTGCCGGAGGGCTCCGGCCCGGTGAACGCGAAGGGACTGGACTTCTACTCCCGCCTGGTCGACGAACTGCTCGCGGCGGGCATCGAGCCGGCGGCCACCCTCTACCACTGGGACCTGCCGCAGGCGCTCGAGGACCGGGGCGGCTGGCGGGTGCGGGAGACGGCGGAGCGGTTCGCCGAGTACACGGCCGTGGTCGCCGAGCACCTGGGCGACCGGGTGCCGCGCTGGATCACCCTCAACGAGCCGTGGTGCAGCTCCTTCCTCGGCTACTCCATCGGCCGGCACGCCCCCGGTGCGAAGGAGGGCCGGGGTGCGCTGGCCGCCGCCCACCACCTGCTGGTCGGGCACGGACTGGCCGTACAGGCGCTGCGCGCGGCCGGGGTGCGCGAGGTGGGCATCACGCTCAACCTGGACCGCAACCTGCCGGCCACCGACTCCCCCGCCGACCTGGCGGCCGTGGTCCGCGCGGACACCCAGCACAACCTGGTGTGGACCGAGCCGATCCTCGCGGGCCGCTACCCGGCCACCGAGGAGGAGACCTGGGGCGAGCTGATCACCGGGGCGGACTTCCGGCTCGACGGCGACCTGGAGCTGATCTCCCGGCCGCTGGACTTCCTGGGCGTCAACTACTACCGGCCCATCGTGGTCGCCGACGCGCCGCACCGCGAGAACGACCCGGCACTGCGCGTGGCGACCGACAACCGCTACGAGGAGGTGCGGCTCCCCGGCGTCCGGCACACGGCGATGGGCTGGCCGGTCGTCCCGGACAGCTTCACCGAGCTGCTGGTGCGGCTGAAGAAGCAGTACGGTGACGCGCTGCCGCCGATCCACATCACGGAGAACGGCTCGGCGGAGGACGACACGCCCGCCGCCGACGGCGCGGTGCACGACGCCGACCGCGTCGCCTACCTGCGCGACCACCTGTCCGCGCTGCGGGCGGCGATGGACGCGGGCGTGGACGTACGCGGGTACTACGTGTGGTCGCTGCTCGACAACTTCGAGTGGGCGTACGGCTACGACAAGCGGTTCGGCATCGTCCGGGTCGACTACGACACGCAGGAGCGCACGCCGAAGGACAGCTACCGCTGGTACCGGGAGATGATCGCCGCGAACCGGGGCTGATCCGCGGTGCGGGGGGCCCCGGCCGGGTGGCCCCCCGCGTTCAGCTCCGCTCCCGTTCGGCGTACGCCGCCGGGTCGGCCAGTACCTCGCGGACGATCACGCCGGCCGCGCCCCGGGCCGCGTCGCCGAGGGACGAGGAGGCCCGCAGCCGCTTCCCGTCCTCGCTCCACAGCCCCGACACGACGCGGAGCGCGAGCTCACGGTCGACGGCGGGCGCCAGCCAGTGCATCAGCTCGCGGTAGACGCCGCCGAGCATCACCGCCTCGGGGTCGAAGAGGTTCACCGCGCCCGACACGACGAAGCCCAGCCGCCGTCCGGCCCCCTCGATCGCCGCCAGCGCGGCCGGGTCGCCCCGCCGGGCGCGGCGTTCGAGTGCGGCGACGCCCCGCGCGCCGGTGTCCGCGTCGATGCCCGCGGCGTTCAGCAGCGCGGCCTGTCCGGCGTACTGCTCCAGGCAGCCGCGGGCCCCGCACCGGCACAGCGGCCCGTCCGGGTCGACCACCATGTGCCCGATCTCGCCGGCGAAGCCGTGCGCCCCGCGCAGCAGCTCGCCGTTGAGCACCAGCGCGCCGCCGACGCCGATCTCACCGGTCAGGTACAGGAAGCTGCGCAGGCCCTCGGTGCCCGCTCCGAACCACAGCTCGGCGAGGGCGGCGGCGTTGGCCTCGTTGTCGGAGCTGACCGGCAGGGGGCGGTGGGCGGGGCGCAGCGCGAGCAGGGCGTGGGCGAAGAGCCCCTCCACGGCGACCCGCCGCCACCCCAGATTGGGGGCCTGGCGCACGGTGCCGCCGGTCACCAGGCCGGGCAGCGCGACGTGGGCGGCGGCCGGTGCGAGGTCCTGCTCCGCCGCCGAGCCGAGGGCGCGCGCCGCCAGCCGGGCCGCACGGGCCAGTACGTCGGCGGGCGGTACCCCGCGGTTGTCGGAGTGCTCCACGAGCCGGACCCGGTCGGTGCCGGCGAGGTCGACGACGCACACGGCGATGTAGTCGATGTTGATCTCGACGCCGAGGCCCGCCGGGCCCGAGCGGGACACCTTGAGGACGGTGCCGGGCCGTCCCGCCTGACCGCTGCTGGTCTTTCCCCACTCGGAGACGAAGCCGTACTCCAGCAACTGCTCGACCAGGGACGACACCGCCGCGCGGGTGAGTCCGACATGCGTGGCGACACCGGCCCTGGTCGCCTCTCCCGCGTCGTGCACGGCCCTCAGGACCAGGCTGAGGTTGTGCCGTCTGACCGAGGCCTTGTCGGCCTTCGGTTCCAGGGGGGTGAGGTTGTTCTTCATGGTGGTGTCGAGCGTATGCGACGCCCCGCACGGGGCCGCGCCCCCGCCCACGGGCCCGGTCACGCTCTTGCCCCCCTTCCCGCCCCGCCTCTAGCCTCACTTTGTGCCGCTCATAAACAAAACCCGTTCGCACAACGCCGTGCCGGGTCCCCGCGACGACCTCACCCGCCTCCGCATCGCCCTGACCGCCTTCTTCGCCCTCGACGGCTTCGTCTTCGCCGGCTGGGTCGTACGGATTCCCGCCATCAAGGAGCAGACCGGTGCCTCGGCCAGCGCCCTCGGGCTGGCGCTGCTCGGCGTCTCGGCGGGCGCGGTCGTCACCATGGTTCTCACCGGGCGTCTGTGCCGCCGCTACGGCAGCCATCCCGTCACCGTCGCCTGCGCGGTGCTGCTCTGCCTCAGCGTCTCCCTGCCCCCGCTCACCCACTCCGCGCTCGCCCTCGGCGCCGTGCTGCTGGTCTTCGGCAGCGCCTACGGCGGGATCAACGTCGCCTTCAACAGCGCCGCCGTCGAGCTGGTGACCGTGGTGCGGCGGCCGATCATGCCGAGCTTCCACGCCGCCTTCAGTCTCGGCGGCATGATCGGCGCCGGGCTCGGGGGGCTCGTCGCCGGGTCGCTGTCGCCGGTACGGCACCTCTTCGGCCTCACCGTGATCGGCCTGCTCGTCACCCTGTTCGCGGGCCGCGCCCTGCTGCGCTGCGAGCCCGCCGCGCCGACCGGCCGCGGGCACGAGGACGAGCACGAGGACGCGGACGCCCCGCGCCGGCTGGACGGCCGCACCCGCCGCCTCGTCCTCACGTTCGGCCTGATCGCCCTGTGCACGGCGTACGGCGAAGGGGCCATGGCCGACTGGGGCGCCCTGCACCTGGAACAGGACCTCGACGCGTCGCCGGGCATGGCGGCGACGGGCTACTCCTGCTTCGCGCTGGCCATGACCGTCGGCCGCCTGACCGGTACGACGCTGCTGGAGCGTCTCGGTCCGACCACCACGGTCGTGGCGGGCGGCGCGACCGCCGTGGCCGGCATGCTGCTCGGCTCGCTCGCGCCGTCGGTGTGGGCCGCGTTGACCGGCTTCGCGGTCACCGGACTCGGGCTCGCCAACATCTTCCCGGTCGCGATCGAACGGGCGGGCGCGCTGGGCGGCGCCGGCGGCGTCGCGGCCGCGTCGACCCTGGGCTACGGCGGCATGCTGCTCGGGCCGCCCGCGATCGGTTTCATGGCGGACTGGTTCTCCCTGTCCGCCGCGCTCACCAGCGTGGCGGCACTCGCGGCGGTCTCCGTGCTCGTCGCGGTGGCGACCCGGCGCGCGGGCGCCACAGGCTGACCGCGCCGGGCAGTGCCCGGCGCGGTCAGCCCCTGGAACCGGCAACGCCGCTGGTGCAGTCGCCCCGCCGGAGGTCCGCCACCGCTTGGCCACGCCGCGCGGCCACGACAGGCGGCCACGGCAGGCGGCCGTGACCGGCGGCGGAGACCGGCAGGCCACGGCGAAGGTTCGCCCTGGGGAGTCTCAGGTTCATGCGGGGCCTCCCCCGGAGCCCGCTCCGTCCGGCACACTGCCTGTCATGGAAACCGCCATGTTCGTCGAAGTGCTGTCCCGTGAAGGCGCGTTGCTGGCGTCGGCGGCCGAGGCGGCGGGCACCGACGCCAAGGTGCCGACCTGCCCCGGCTGGCAGGTGCGGGACCTGTTGCGGCACACGGGGGCGGTACACCGCTGGGCGAAGGCGTTCGTCGCCGAGGGGCACACCGGCCCCCGGCCCGACGGGGGCCTGCCCGACCTCGACGGCAGCGCCCTGCTGACCTGGTTCCGGGACGGACACGGGCAGCTCGTCGACACCCTCGCCGGCGCCGCGCCCGACGTACGCTGCTGGCACTTCCTGCCCGCGCCGTCACCGCTGGCGTTCTGGGCCCGGCGGCAGGCGCACGAGACGACCGTGCACCGGGTCGACGCCGAATCGGCCCGGGGCGGTGCCCCCTCCGGCATCGGCGCGGACTTCGCGGTGGACGGCATCGACGAGTTGCTGTGCGCCTTCCACGCCCGTCCGAAGAGCGCGGTCCGCACGGAGGAGCCCCGCACGCTGCGGGTGCGCGCGACGGACGTGCCGGGCGCCGTGTGGACCGTACGGCTGACCGCGCGGCCTCCCGTGGCCGAGCGGGACGACTCCGGGGACGTCGACTGCGAACTGAGGGGACCGGCCGCGCAGCTCTACCCGGCGCTGTGGAACCGCCGGCCGTTCCCCGAAGTCACCGGCGACGCCTCGCTCGCCGCGCTCTGGCGTGCGAGGTCGGGCATCGTCTGAGCCCAACGGGACCGCGCGACGCGGCGCCGTGGTCAGCCGGCCGGCATCCGGTGCAGCACCGCCCGCTGCACCGGGAGCACCTGACCGTGGACGACCCGTCCCTGCCGGGTGAGCGCCACCCGCACGCCGCGCCGGTCCTCCGGGCACATGGTGCGTTCGACGAGGCCGTCCTTCTCCAGCCTGGCGACCAGCCGCGACAACGCGCTCTGGCTCAGGTGGACCCGCTCGGAGATCTGCTGGACGCGGTATCCGCAGGAACCGGAGTCGTC
Organism: Streptomyces sp. JK94; assembly: GCF_053613315.1. Lineage (NCBI taxonomy): Bacteria > Bacillati > Actinomycetota > Actinomycetes > Kitasatosporales > Streptomycetaceae > Streptomyces > Streptomyces sp. JK94. The sequence goes on from NZ_JBSICH010000019.1 coordinate 223,153, forward strand.
CTCGTCCAGCGCGCCCACCAGGACGTCGAGCACCTCGAAGTCGCTCCCGCCCAGGCCGTGCCGGTGCAGCGCGCGGTCGAGTTCACACTGGATGCGGGCGTGCAGGGCCAGGATGCCGCGCCGCTGGGTCACGAGCGTCTGTTCGGCCTTCTTCGCCGCCACGGGCGCACCGTAGCGGAGCGGTCGCGGTCGGCATCGGGCCGTCAAGGACGGGCGGATTTGGCAGACTTGCCGGCATGGACACCTCCGGGGGACGGCGTACGCAGGGCGAACGGGACGCGATCACGGTGGAGATCGGATACGCGCTGTGCAGCGCGGTGTTCGCGGCGGCCGTTCTGTTCGGGGCCGTGGCGGGGCCGGCATACCTCATCGGTCCGCCCGCCGGTCTCCGGGACCTGCTCGTCGGGTCGGGCACGGTGCTGGCCCTCGTGGTCTTCTTCGTCCGCGTGGCCAGCGTGCTCGTCCGGTTCGGGCGGGGCGACCGAACCGGCGGGTCCGACCGGACCCGCCGGTCGGGCCAGTCCGACCAGCTCGGCGAGTCCGGCCAGATCGGCCGGTCCGACCCGTTCGGTCAGTGCAGCCGCACCCAGTCCGACCCGTTCGGTCAGTGCAGCCGCACCCAGTCCGACCCGTAGGCCGGTACGGCCGGCCGAGACCGGCCCGCTCCGGGTGCCGGGTTCGGCCGTCGCACGGTCGGCACGGGCCTGGGGGCGGGGCGAATCACAGCCCCCGGACGGGGAGTTCGGCCACCACGAGGCAGCCGAAGGCGAGGTTGCCGTGGACCGTGTCGTCCGGCAGGCAGAGGGCGGGGCGGCGGTGAGCGGGCTGGCGACCGGGCACCGGGGGCGGCACTCCTCGGCGCCCCCGGTCATTCCGCCACGGGCCCTGCCGGCCTCCTGGCGCTACGCCCGGTACTGCGCACCTCGTTGCGCACGGCTGACCGTACGGCCGGCACCGCGCGCCGGGCGGTGCCGTCCTCGCGGCGCCCCCCCGCTACGCGAACACCAGGCCCACCGCGTTGGCGAGCCGTTCCGCCGCGTGACGGAAGAACGCCTCCCGGTCCTCGACGACCCGGTGGAACTGTCCGAACACCTCGAACCCCACCAGCCCGAACAGCTCGGCCCAGGCCGTGACGAGGGCCGCCACCGACTCCGGGGGCAGGTCGGGGGCGAGATCGGCGGCCATCCGCCGGGCCTCCGGGCGGAGTCCGGCGGGCAGTGCCTGCTTGGCCAGGCCCCGGCCCCGGTGCGCGTCGCGCATGATGCCGATGAACACGTGGCCGACCCGGGCGGCGGCGGGGACGGTGTCGTCGGGCGCCTTGTATCCGGGCACCGGCGATCCGTAGATCAGCGCGTACTCGTGGGGGTGCGCCAGCGCCCACTCCCGCACCGCTTCGCACACCACGGTCCAGCGGCGGGCGGGCCCGGCTCCGGCGGGCGCGGCGCAGGCCTCCTCGGCCGCCGCACCGAGCGAGTCGTACGCGTCGATGATGAGCGCGGTCAGGAGGTCGTCGCGGCTGGGGAAGTAGCGGTAGAGGGCGGAGGACGCCATGCCCAGTTCGCGGGCCACCGCCCGCAGTGAGAGCTTGGCGGCGCCTTCCGCCGCGAGCTGGGCGCGCGCCGCGTCCTTGATGGCGGCGGTGACCTCGATCCGGGCGCGGGCGCGGGCCCCCTTGGCTCCCTGCTCGGCCTCGTGCGCGATCCCCTTCGGGGCTCCTTGTGCGGTGCTCATACGGCCAGTGTCCCACGAAAGGAGAGCAGTGCACACAAACGAGAGCGGCGCCCTAAAAAGAGAGCTGCGCTCTTGCTTTGTCGCACCAACCGATACAGACTGACACACAAGCGAGAGCAGCGCTCACAAAAGTGAACGCCGCTCTCTCGCCTCGTCCCGCTCTCTCGCCTCGTCCCGCTCTCTCACCTCGTCCCGGCAACCTTGGAGCCCGCATGTCCGCGTCCACCCACGTCCAGAAGCCCGGCTGGTTCACCGTCAACGTCCTCAACTCCGCCGTCGCCTGGCTGGCCCGCCGGGGTCTGAGCGTCTGGGGCTCCCGTGTCCTCGCGGTCCGCGGCCGCAAGAGCGGCCAGTGGCGGACCACCCCGGTGAACCTGCTGACCTTCGAGGGGCAGCAGTATCTGATCGCCCCGCGCGGACACGTCCAGTGGACCCGCAACATGCGCGCGGCGGGCGGCGGCGAACTGCGTCTCGGCGCGCACGTGGACGTGTTCACCGCCACGGAGGTCGCGGACGACGACAAGCCGCCGCTCCTGCGGGCCTACCTCAAGCGCTGGAAGGCCGAGGTCGGTGTCTTCTTCAACGGCGTCGGCCCCGGCTCCCCGGAAGCGGAGCTGCGGCGCATCGCCCCCGACCACCCGGTCTTCCGGATCGAGGTCAGGAACTGACCCCGCCGCCCGAGGAACCCGCACCGCCCCCGCCGCCCGAGTCACTCGTGGCACCCGAAGGACTCACGGCGCCCGCGCCGTCCGCCGCGTCCGCCGAGCCCGCGGACTCTCCCGCGGCCGCGGGCCGCCGGTCGATCGCCGCCAGCGCCCGCTGCGCCAGCGGGTGGCTGCGGACCAGCTCGCCCAGCGTGGTCGAGCCCTGCGTGATGTCCTTGAACGCCCTCCAGGCCGGACGGAACCCGGTCAGGGCCGCGTGGAAGAGCCCCGGCCGGCGCTCGAAGACCGCCAGCAGCCGCTTGCCGACGCTCATCTCCACTCCGAGCCCGGCCTTGATCGCGAAGGCGTAGTTCAGGGCCTGCTTGCGCGCGTCCACGGCGTCGTGCGCCTCGGAGATCCGCACCGCCCACTCCCCCGCGAGCCGTCCCGAGCGCAGCGCGAAGGAGATGCCCTCGCGCGTCCACGGCTCCAGGAGCCCCGCGGCGTCCCCGCACACCAGGACCCGGCCGCGCGACAGCGGCGAGTCGTCGGCGCGGCAGCGCGTCAGATGGCCGGAGGAGACGCTCGGTTCGAAACCGGCGAGGCCGAGCCGGCCGACGAAGTCCTCCAGGTACCGCTTGGTCGCCGCACCCTCACCGCGCGCCGAGATGACACCGACCGTCAGTGTGTCGCCCTTGGGGAAGACCCAGCCGTAACTGCCGGGCAGGGGGCCCCAGTCGATGAGGGCCCGCCCCTTCCAGTCCTCGGCGACCGTGTCCGGCACCGGGATCTCCGCCTCCAGGCCGAGGTCGACCTGGTCGAGCTTCACCCCGACGTGGGCCCCTATCCGGCTGGCACTGCCGTCCGCGCCGACGACCGCCCGCGCCAGCACCGTCTCACCGCCCTGCAGGACGACGGCGACCGTGCGCCGGTCCGGCACCGCCGATCCGTGCTGCTCCACGCGCGCCACCGTCGCCCCGGTGCGCAGCTCGGCACCCGCCTTCTGGGCGTGCTCGACGAGCTGCTGGTCGAACTCGGGCCGGTTGATCAGCCCGAACAGCATCTGCCGGGAGCGCCGGGTACGGGTGAACCGTCCGTTGTTCGAGAACGTGACCGCGTGCACACGGTCCCGCAGGGGCAGATCGAAGCCGGGCGGGAGGGTGTCGCGCGAGGGACCGATGATGCCGCCGCCGCACGTCTTGTAGCGGGGCAGCTCCGCCTTCTCCAGCAACAGCACGCGCCGCCCCGCGACCGCCGCCGCATAGGCGGCCGAGGCCCCCGCCGGTCCCGCGCCCACCACGACGACGTCCCAGACCTGACGCGCGTCGTCCGCCGAAGAGTTCTCGCTGCTCACGATGGTCTACTGCTCCGATCAAACCGCATGCCGCACCTGACCCCCGCATCCTACGGCGGGCATCGCCGCAGGCCACTGTGGGAGGATCGGCTCACCCACACCGTACTCATCGGTACAACGTCGCACCCACAAGGAGCGTGCCCATGTCGTCGAATCCGGTCGCCGAGACCGTCGCCTCGCTGATGCCCAGGGCTCAGGAGGAACTCGCCGCTCTGGTGGCCTTCAAGTCGGTGGCGGACTTCGACCAGTTCCCGCGCAGCGAGAGCGTGGGCGCCGCCGACTGGATAGCGGCGGCACTGCGCGCCGAGGGCTTCCAGGACGTGGACCTGCTCGACACACCGGACGGCACGCAGTCGGTCTACGGATACCTGCCCGGGCCCGAGGGCGCGAAGACGGTGCTGCTGTACGCCCACTACGACGTGCAGCCGCCGCTGGACGAGGCGGGCTGGGCCACTCCGCCGTTCGAGCTGACGGAGCGCGACGGCCGCTGGTACGGGCGCGGTGCCGCCGACTGCAAGGGCGGCGTGCTCATGCACCTGCTCGCGCTGCGCGCGCTGAAGGCCGACGGCGGCGTACCGGTGCACGTCAAGGTGATCGTCGAGGGCTCGGAGGAGCAGGGCACGGGGGGCCTGGAGCGGTACGCCGAGCAGCACCCCGAGCTGCTCGCCGCGGACACGATCGTCATCGGCGACGCGGGCAACTTCCGGGTCGGGCTGCCGACGGTCACCTCGACACTGCGCGGCATGACCCTGGTCCGGGTGCGGGTCGACACGCTCGAAGGCAACCTGCACTCGGGCCAGTTCGGCGGCGCGGCCCCCGACGCGCTGGCCGCCCTGATCCGCGTCCTGGACTCGCTGCGCGCCGAGGACGGGTCGACGACCGTGGACGGTCTGGCGGCGGACAGCACGTGGGAGGGGCTGGCCTACGACGAGGAGCAGTTCCGCAAGGACGCCCGGGTGCTCGACGGCGTGGAGCTGATCGGTTCCGGCTCGGTCGCCGACCGGATCTGGGCGCGCCCGGCCGTCACGGTGCTCGGCATCGACTGTCCGCCGGTCGTCGGCGCCACGCCGTCGGTGCAGGCGGGCGCCCGCGCGCTGGTGAGCCTGAGGGTGCCGCCGGGCGTGGACGCGGCCGAGGCCACCAAGCTGCTCCAGGCCCACCTGGAGGCGCGTACGCCGTGGGGCGCCCGCATCGGCGTCGAGCAGATCGGCCAGGGCCAGGCGTTCCGCGCGGACACCACCAGCCCCGCGTACCAGGCCATGGCGGAGGCGATGGCGGTGGCGTACCCGGGCCAGGAGATGCAGTACGCCGGTCAGGGCGGCTCCATCCCGCTGTGCAACACCCTGGCCGCGCTGTATCCGCGGGCGGAGATCCTGCTGATCGGGCTGAGTGAGCCGGAGGCGCAGATCCACGCCGTGAACGAGAGCGTGTCCCCTGAGGAGCTGGAGCGCCTGTCGATCGCGGAGGCGCTGTTCCTGCGCAACTACGCGGCTGTCTGAGCCGGGTGCCAACCCGTCGTGGAGGGTCGAGCACGATGCGGATCAGGGCAGGTTCACGGTGACCGCGGACTCGTGTCCGGGCGGGTGGGTGATCATTGAGCCGTTCATGAGGACGCGAACCTTTGCCCGCAGGGCTGTCGTGACGGCGACCCTGCTGGAAACTGCCCCGGCCGTCTCCCCCGCCCGGGCCGGAGGTGTCGGCGACTTCCTGTCGCCGGCTTCCGGCACCAGCTGCGCCAACCACCACAACGCCGCCCAGGCGGACGGAGCGACCACCCGCGGCACCGGAACCGCCACCGGCAACCTCGCCGGACTCCCCATCGGTAGCCCGCTCAACCAGTGCGGCGGCGCGGACATGCCCGACGTCTGCACCGTCACGCAGTATTTCCCCGGTACCAACATCCTGGCCGGCAATGTGCTGAACGACGCGGTCGAGGCCCCGGTCGACACCACCGTGCAGGTCGTCCCTCTCCTGTCGACCGACGACGTCACGTCCGACAAGCCGATCGCCAACGTCACCTGCTGACACCGCGGGCCCGGCACCTGACATCGGCCCGGGGGTCCACACCCCGGGCCGATCCTGCTCATGGCCCTGCTCGCGCTTCCCGCGGGCGCTGATGGATCCGGGGTCCAGGGCGGGACGAGGCAGAACGGCTCTTCGATCAGCTCGACCGGCAAGGCACGTGGACCCGGGCCCGGCCCCGCCGAGGGGCCCGAGCCCGGGCGACTGCCGCCGCGTCCGCGGGACTTCTAGTTGGTACCGGCGGTCAGCTCGCTGAACAGCTTGTTCGCCGACTCGGAGGCGAACTGGCGCTGGAGTTCGGCGCGCGCGATCTGCTTCTTGAACTCGCCCTCGTAGCCGGTGAATCCGGCGTTGTGCATGGTGTCGGTGATCCACGTCGCGAACGCCTGGTAGTTCCAGATGTGCGGCAGGCAGGTCTGCGAGTAGCTGTCGAGGAGGCTGGAGTCGCCCTCCTCGGCATGGCGGATCACCGCGCGGGCGAAGACCTCGGTGTCGTGCAGCGCGAGGTGGATGCCCTTGGCGCTCATCGGCGGCACGATGTGCGCGGCGTCGCCCAGAAGGTAGAGCCTGCCGTAGCTCATCGGGTCGAACACCACGCTGCGCAGCGGAACGATCTGCTGGGACAGGATCTCGCCGCGTGAGGGCGGTGTGCCGAAGCGGGCCTCCAGCTCGCTCCAGATGCGCTCCTCCGGCCACTGCTCGGGGGTGTCGTCGACCGCGCACTGCAGGTAGATGCGGCTGGCTTCGGGGCCGCGGGGGATCATCCCGGCCAGGCCCAGTTCGTGGATCGCCATGCCCGAGGGCTTGGTCTCGGTGGCGGCCAGGACGCTGAGCCAGGAGTAGCCGTACTCGTGGGAGTACTCGGTCAGCGCGGAGGCGGGGATGGAGCTGCGGGAGACGCCGTGGAAGCCGTCGCAGCCGGCGACGAAGTCGCACTCGATGGCTCGCGCCGCGCCCTCGGCGTCCCGGTAGCGCGCCACCGGGTTGCCCTCATCGAGTTTTTCCAGGGTGACGTCCGCGGCTTCGTAGCGCAGGTCACCGCCCTCGCGCAGGAAGACCTCGGTGAGGTTGCGCACCAGGACCTGCTGCGGGCAGTACAGGCTCTCGTCGTCGTCCTCGTCCACGTCGATCGGCATCGCGTGGCCGTCGACGTAGAAGCCGCCCTCGCTGTGCGGGATGGGGTCGCCCGCCAGGACCTCCTCCAGGCCCCACTCGCGGAACAGGCGCACCCCGAAGGTGTCGATCGTTCCGGCGCGCTGGCGCTTCTCGACGTAGGCGCGAGGGTGCTTCTCCAGCACGGTGCAGTCGACGCCGTTACGCAGGAGGAAGTTGCCGAGGGTCAGACCGGCGACGCCGGCCCCGATGATGACGACGGCCGTGTCGTCGCGTGTCTCAGTCATGCGTGCGGGCCTTTCGTGATCCGTACAGTGGTCGGTACGCGCCGAGGGCGTACGCGGCGGCGCCGGCCGTGAGGACCGGCGCCCGCTCGCTGTCCACTGTGAAAGACCCGGCGGCCTGCAGACCACCGGTAAGTCGACACCCGATACCGGAAACCCGCCAAGGCGGCTCGGACCTCGTGCGTCATGCACCCAGCCAGCGCACATCGGGTGGACAGCCGTGGTGGCAGCTAGCGCCCGTGGAGGCGCAGGCCGGCCCGGTAACGGCCGGGTGTCTGGCCGATGACCTCGGTGAAGGCGTCGATGAAGGTGGACGGGTTGGACCAGCCGCACGCCACCGCGGTCTCCGTCACCGTCATCCCGTCGGTCAGGTGCGCCAGAGCGTGGTGGATGCGCAGGGTGGTGCGCCAGCGGTGGAAGCTCATGCTCAGCTCGGTGTGGAACAGGCGGCTGAGCGTGCGCTCGCCGGCTCCCACCTCCCGGCCCAGCTCGGCCAGGGTGGAAGGCCGGGCGGGGTCCGCGCGCAGCAGGTCGGTGGCGGCGCGCAGCCGGTCGTCCCGCGCTTCGGGAAGGTGCAGGGAGGTCTCGGCCGCGTCGGCCAACTCGTCCACGATCACGGTGAGAAGACGCCGGTGGGCGCCGGCCCGCCGCTCCGGTTCGTCGGTGAGCGCCAGCAGTGCCTCGCGCAGCAGCGGGCTCACCGCGAAGACGCTGGGGTGATCGATGAGCTCGGCGCACAGGTCGAGCGGTACGGACACCAGCCGTACATCGGTCCGGCCGTAGAAGCGGTGCGAGTGGGCGAAGCGCGGGGGCGTCCAGGTGATCCGGTCCGCCGGGGCGACCCAGGTGCCGCGCTCGGTCGCCGTGGCCAGGGCGCCGGCGGCGGCATAGACCAACTGGCCCTGTACGTGGCTGTGGGGGTCGAGCTGGAAGCCGTGCGGCAGCCAGGCACCGCCTTGCAGGATCTGCTCTTCTGCATCGGCGGACGGCGGCGAAGGATGGCGGGTTGTCGGCATCAGGCGTCAGTTTACCGGTGGCGCGAATTCCGAGGAGACGGTGCGGGCGGAGGTGGTGGCCCATGCCGTGGAGGCGCCGGTCGTACGCCGGTCGTACGGGGTGAACTGCCGGGCGCGGAACCCGCCTTCGAGGACGGGGAGCACCGCTGCACGCGGACGCCGTCCGACGGCTTCTCCGGGACGGCCTCGACCGGCCGGCGCGGGTGACGGAGGTGACCGGCGGCGACGTCCTGGACTTCGGCGCGGGGCGCACGTCGTCCACGCCCCGGGCCGCACGGACGGGAGCATCGCACTGTACCTCCCGCGTCACGGCATGCTGTGCGCGGGGGACGCGGTCGCCGCCCCGCCGGTCGACGGCAGTGCGATGCTCGGCGTGTCCGGCGTCGGTCGGGACCGCGCCGTCGGCTCCTCCGGGCGGTTGGCGGGCCTGACACGGAGGGGGCCTGCTTCGGTCACGGGGCCCCGTGACCGCCGGGGCCGGCGAGGTGCTCCGGGCCTCGGCCCGTACCTACGGGGCGGCCGTCCGAGATCAGCCGACCGGAGTACCCGCCTCCAGGTACAGCGCCGCCCCGCGTTCCCGGGCCCGCATGGCCCAGCGCAGCCGCTCGTAGCGGACCGGCGGGAGGAGGCCGGCCGCCTCGTCCTCGGTGACGAAGCGCCAGGCGCGCAGTTCGGGGCCGGGCAGCAGCAGCCGCCTCGCGTCCGCGGAGTCGAGCCGGCCACCGTCGAAGAGCAGGCGCAGACCGCCGTAGCCGGGAGGTACGGGAGCCTCCCAGTCGACGACCAGCAGGGCGGGTACGTCCTGGAGGTGTATCCCGGTCTCCTCGGCGACCTCCCGCATGCCGGCGCGGGCGGGCGCCTCGCCGGGTTCCACGACGCCGCCCGGAAACTCCCATCCGGGTTTGTACGTCGGGTCGACGAGCAGCACCCGGTCCCGCTCGTCGAAGAGAAGCACGCCGGCGGCGGTGGTCTCGGCGGTGGGCTCGGGCGTCTGCACGATGTCGCAGGCCGGCACGGAGCCGGTGCGGACGGCCTCGGCGATCCGGGCGGCGGCCTGGTACGGGGTGAGGGCGCCGGTGTCGACCGGATGGGCGTCGGCGGTCAGCCAGGACGCGAGGGCGGTCCGGTACGGCTCCATGTGGTCGTAGGACCACTGCCGTGGGCGTATCTCGCCGCCGGGCGGGCCCCCGGGTGTCTCGCGGCGCGCCACGCGCTCCCGCAGGATCGTTTCCGCCGGAACCAGCAGGATGTGCCGGACCTCGATCCGGCGGGCGGCGAGGCCGCCGAAGATCTCGTCCCGGTACTCCTGGCGCAACAGGGTCATGGGCACCACGAGTGTCCCGCCGAGTTCGGCGAGCATCGCGGCCGCCGTGTCGATGACCAGGCGGCGCCAGATCGGCAGGTCCTGGAAGTCGCCGGCCTCGGCCAGGCGTTTGGGCGGCAGCAGGTGTGCGAGTGCCGCGCCGATGACCTCGGGATCGAGGAGCGTGCTGTTCGGGATCAGTTCGATCAGTTCCCGTGCGGTGGCGGTCTTCCCCGCACCGAACGCGCCGTTGATCCAGACGACGGTCACAGGTCCCCCTCTTCTGTTGGCCCCCTGTGGCTTGCCCGCTCCACCCTGCCACGGAAACCAGGCCCAGTTGAGGGCGCCGCCCGAGGGCGTACGACGACGGCGCCGACGCCCCGGGGAGGGGGCGCCGGCGCCGTGCGGTGCGACGCGGCCGGGCCTGTCAGCCCAGCTTCCCGAGCGTGTCCTCGTCCACGCTCAGCTTCTCGACAACGACGGTGTCCTGCACCGTGCTGACGGTCTCCTCGACGTCGAGGTTGAGGGGGAGTTCGCCCGGGGCGGAGTGGGACGGGCTGACGGCCGCGACGACGAAACCGGTGGCCAGGGAGGCGATGGCGAGCATGCTGCGCTTCTTCATGCCTGCTTCAACTGCGCCGCGGCGCCGGGGTCACGGGCGGAGGCCCGTATGCCGCCGAATCGGTCCGACCGCGTCCGGTCCCCGTCCCGCCCGATCACTCCGGCCCCGCCCGATCACCCCGCCACGGCCCGAACACCTCGCGCCCGCCCGATCACCCCGCCACGGCCCGAACACCTCGCGCCCGCCCGATCGCCCCGCCGCAGCCCGAACACCTCGCGCCCGGCCCGCGCCCGGTTCAGACGCCCGCCGGAGTCACCCCGGCCGTCCTCGTGAGCGCCGCGGCGGCGGCCCCCACCAGCCCCGCGTCCGTCCCCATCTGGGCGGGCACCACCACCAGGCGCCGTACGAAGGACAGGGTCGCGTAGTCGGTCAGGGCCTTGCGCAGGGGGGCGAAGAGGACGTCCCCCGCCTTGCCCACGCCCCCACCGATCACGGCGATGTCGATCTCGACGAGGGTCGCGGTCGCCGCGATGCCGGCGGCCAGCGCCCGTGCGGCCCGTTCGAAGGAGGCCACGGCGACGGGGTCGCCCCGCCGGGCGGCGGCCGCGACCGCGACGGCGGAGGTGTCACCGTCCGGGCCGGGGCGCCAGCCGGCGTCGAGGGCGCGCCGCGCGATGTTGGGGCCGCTCGCTATGCGTTCCACGCAGCCGCGCGCACCGCACGGGCAGGCGTCACCGTCCAGGTCCACGCTGATGTGGCCGATGTGCCCGGCGTTGCCCGTCGGGCCGGGGTGCAGCCGCCCGTCCAGGACCAGACCGCCGCCGACGCCCGTCGACACCACCATGCACAGCGCGTTGTCGTGTCCGCGGGCGGCACCCTGCCAGTGCTCGGCCGCCGTGATGGCCACGCCGTCGCCGATCAGCTCGACGGGCAGGTCCCCGGCGGCGGCGCAGACCCGCCGGACGAGCGGGTAGTCGCGCCAGCCCGGCACGTTCACGGGGCTCACCGTGCCGGTGGAGGCGTCCACCGGGCCCGCGCTGCCGATGCCGACGGCCGTGGCCCGCCCCCACAGCGGCGACGCCGTCAGGTCCCCGAGCACGGCCTCGACGGCACGCATGACGGTGTCGCCGTGCTCCCGGGCGGGCGTCGCACGCTGCGCGCGGGCCTGGATGCGGCCGTGGCCGTCCACGAGGGCTCCGGCGATCTTGGTGCCGCCGATGTCCAGCGCTGCCACGAGGTCGGTGTGCATCAGATTCGGATCTCCCCGTCGGACCGAAAGAAAAATGACGAACGCGAGGCCGCAGCAGACCGGCCCGGGGGTGGGGGCGAGGGCCGGAGAGTGCGGCGAACAGTGTCTCCCGCATCTGACAACGTTGTCCAGGCTCTATGCTCGACGCCACATCCTCATACAAACGCACCACCGACACATCCCCTCGGACGACACCGTGGACGACAGGAGCCGACGCAAGCCCGTGGACGACAGGACAGGACACCGCATCGTGCCCCACACGCCCCGCCGCGCAGAGCGCCTCCCGGGGAACCGCTACGGCAATCGCCCGACCATGAAGGACGTCGCCGCCCGAGCCGGGGTCGGCCTCAAGACCGTCTCCCGGGTGGTCAACGGGGAGTCGGGGGTCACCCCGGAGACCGAGCGCCGCGTCCAGGAGGCCATCGAGGCGCTCGGATTCCGCCGCAACGACAGTGCCCGGGTGCTGCGCAAGGGCCGCACGGCCAGCATCGGCCTGGTCCTGGAGGACCTGGCGGACCCCTTCTACGGGCCGCTCAGCCGCGCCGTGGAGGAGGTGGCCCGGACCCACGGCGCCCTGTTGATCAACGGGTCCAGCGCGGAGGACCCGGACCGCGAGCAGGAACTGGTGCTGGCGTTGTGCGCGCGGCGCGTGGACGGGCTGGTGGTCATCCCCGCCGGGGACGACCACCGGTATCTGGAGCCTGAACTCAAGGCGGGCGTCGCCACGGTGTTCGTCGACCGTCCGGCGGGGCGGATCGACGCGGACGTGGTGGTGTCCGACAACTTCGGCGGCGCCCGGGACGGCGTCGCCCACCTCATCGCGCACGGGCACCGCAGGATCGGCTTCATCGGTGACATGCCCCGCATCCACACCGCCGCCGAGCGGCTGCGCGGCTACCGGACCGCCATGGAGGAGGCGGGCATACCGGTGAAGGACTCCTGGACGTCCCTGGGCGTCACCGACCCCGAGCGGGTGCGCAGGGCGGCCGAGGAGATGCTGGCCGATCCGCACCCGGTCACCGCCGTCTTCACCGGCAACAACCGGGTGACGGTCACCGTGATCCGCGTCCTCGCCGAGCACGCCCGCGGCGTCGCGCTGGTCGGCTTCGACGACATCGAGCTGGCCGACCTGCTCCAGCCGGGCGTCACCGTGGTCGCCCAGGACGCGGCGGCCCTCGGCCGGACCGCCGCCGAGCGCCTCTTCCAGCAGTTGGACGGTGACCTGCTCATGCCCGACCGCATCGAACTGCCGACCAGGCTGGTCACCCGGGGTTCGGGCGAGCTGCCCCCGGCCGACTGAGCGGCCCCCTCGACGGACGGGTCCGAGGACGGGTGCACGCGGGCGCGGCGCCGCCGGAGGCTCCCGCACGCGCCGCGCCCGGCGTCGCGGTCCGGCCCGCGACGTCCGGCCCCCGGGCCCGGTGCGGACGTCGCGGACCGGTGCCGGTACGCACGTCGTCCGCCACGGCGCAGGCACGACGGCGACGGAGCCCCGCGCCGGCAGCCGGGCGGCCAACGGACACTGATCGGCGAGCCGCCCCGGGGGCGGGCCCGGCCGCGGAAGTTGTCCGGGGCGGCCCACCGGGGGATTTCGCGGCAGGCCCGGGCCGGCCGCAGGCCGTGCGAGCGGGGGACGCGCTGTTCGCCGAGGAGGGGCGCGTGACGGCCCCCGGCCCGGAGCGGTACGGCCGGACGGGCGGCCCGCCGCCGCTCCCCCGCACCCGGCCGCCGCCTACTGGGCCGAGGCCGTGAGGTCACCGCGCCGCGGCGAGGAGAAGCCCTCCAGGTCGGCGCGGGTCAGGCCGGTGAGCCGGGCGACCTCGCCGATGTCGAGGGCGCCGCAGTCCAGGCCGCGCAGCAGGTAGCCGCTGAGGGCCTTGGCGGTCGCGGGCTCGTCCATGACGTCGCCGCCGGTGCGGTTGGCGTAGCGGGCGAGGCGGGCGGCCGCCTGCTCGAACCCCTCGCGGTAGAAGGCGAACACGCCCGCGTACCGGGTGGGGAGGTGGCCGGGGTGCATGTCCCAGCCCTGGTAGTAGGCGCGGGCGAGGGCGCGGCGGGTGAGGCCGAAGTGCAGGCGCCAGGCGTCGTGGACCTTCTCGGTGGGGCCGACCGGCAGGACGTTGGTGGAACCGTCCGAGACGCGTACGCCGGTGCCCGCGGCGGCGACCTGCATGACCGCCTTGGCGTGGTCGGCGGCCGGGTGGTCGCCGGCCTGGTGGGCGGCGGAGACGCCGAGGCAGGCGCTGTAGTCGAAGGTGCCGTAGTGGAGGCCGGTGGCGCGGCCCCCGGCGGCCTGGATCATGCGGGCCACGGCGGCGGTGCCGTCGGCGGCCAGGATGGACTGGCTGGTCTCGATCTGGATCTCGAAGCCGATCCGGCCGGGCTCCAGTCCGCGCGCCTCCTCGAAGGCCTCCAGGAGCCGCACCATGGCGGTGACCTGCTCGGGGTAGGTCACCTTGGGCAGGGTGAGCACCAGCCCGTCCGGCAGGCCGCCGGCCTCCATCAGGCCGCTGAGGAAGACGTCGAGGGTGCGGATGCCGCGGGCGCGCACCGGAGCCTCCATGCACTTCATGCGGATGCCCATGTACGGGGCCGCCGTGCCCCGGCCGTACGCCTCGGCGATCAGCCGCGCCGCGCGCGCCGCGGCCTCGTCCTCCTCCGCGTCGGACCGGATGCCGTAGCCGTCCTCGAAGTCGACACGGAGGTCCTCGACCGGCTCGCGCTCCAGCTTGGCGCGCACGCGGCGGTACACGGGCTCGGCGAGGTCGTCGGTGAGACCGAGGACGGCGGCGAAGGCGGCGGCGTCCGGGGCGTGTTCGTCGAGGGCCGCGAGCGCCCGGTCGCCCCAGGTGCGGATCGTGTCGGCGGCGAAGACGTCACCGGGGACGTAGACGGTGTGGACGGGCTGGCGGGTGCCCGGGTCTCCGGGGTAGCGGCGCTCCAGTTCGGCGTCGACCGGTGCGAGGGAGGCACTGATCTCCTCGCCGACGGCGCCCGCGAGGCTCGTTGCCACCTTCTCCTGCTGACCCATCCCACACCCTCCTGCTTTCCGCTGAGCGGAATAGATAATCCGTAGTGCGAAGTTATCTGTCGGTCACTCGCCGGTCAACACCCATCCTGCGCAGACGCCGAGACCCCCGCGACCAGGACGGTCGCGGGGGTCTCGGCCGGAGCACCGGAGCACTGGAGCACCGGAGGGATGGTCAGCCCTTGCGGGTCCTGACCTCCTCGGTGAGCTGCGGGACGACGGCGAAGAGGTCGCCGACCACGCCGTAGTCGACCAGGTCGAAGATCGGGGCCTCGGCGTCCTTGTTGATCGCCACGATCGTCTTCGAGGTCTGCATGCCGGCGCGGTGCTGGATGGCGCCCGAGATACCGGAGGCGATGTACAGCTGCGGCGAGACGGACTTGCCGGTCTGGCCGACCTGGTTGGTGTGCGGGTACCAGCCCGCGTCCACCGCGGCGCGCGAGGCACCGACGGCCGCGCCGAGGGAGTCGGCCAGCGCCTCGATGATCGCGAAGTTCTCCGCGCCGTTGACGCCACGGCCGCCGGAGACCACGATCGCGGCCTCGGTCAGCTCCGGACGGCCGGTCGACTCGCGCGGCGTGCGCGAGGTGACCTTGGTGCCGGTCGCCTGGGCGGAGAAGGACACCGACAGCGCCTCGACCGCTCCGGCGGCCGGGGCGGCCTCGACGGCCGCGCTGTTCGGCTTGACCGTGATGACCGGGGTGCCCTTGGAGACGCGGGACTTGGTGGTGAAGGCGGCGGCGAACACCGACTGGGTGGCCACCGGGCCCTCGTCGCCGGCCTCCAGGTCGACGGCGTCGGTGATGACGCCCGATCCGAGGCGCAGCGCCAGGCGGGCGGCGATCTCCTTGCCCTCCGCGGAGGACGGGACCAGCACGGCGGTCGGGGAGACGGCCTCGTGGGCGGCCTGCAGGGCGTCCACCTTCGGCACGACCAGGTAGTCGGCGTACTCGGCGGCCTCGTGGGTCAGCACCTTCACCGCGCCGTGCTCGGCGAGGGCGGCGGCGGTGTCACCGGCGCCGTTGCCCAGCGCGACGGCGACCGGCTCGCCGATGCGGCGGGCGAGCGTCAGCAGCTCCAGGGTGGGCTTGCGGACGGCACCGTCCACGTGGTCGACGTAGACGAGAACTTCAGCCATGGGACTTCTTCTCTCCTGCTTGCGAGATGTGAGGGGCGGTCGGCGAATCCGGGGCTCAGATGAACTTCTGGCCCGCGAGGAACTCGGCGAGCTGCTTGCCGCCCTCGCCCTCGTCCTTGACGATGGTGCCCGCGGTGCGCGCCGGGCGCTCGGTCGCGGAGTCGACCGTGGTGTAGGCGTTCTCCAGGCCGACCTCGCCCTCGTCGATGTCGAGGTCGGAGAGGTCCCAGGACTGAACCGGCTTCTTCTTGGCCGCC
The DNA here is from genome assembly GCF_053613315.1 of Streptomyces sp. JK94. Taxonomy (NCBI): domain Bacteria; kingdom Bacillati; phylum Actinomycetota; class Actinomycetes; order Kitasatosporales; family Streptomycetaceae; genus Streptomyces; species Streptomyces sp. JK94. The sequence goes on from NZ_JBSICH010000019.1 coordinate 238,854, forward strand.
ATGATGCCCTTGAAGGAGGGGTAGCGCGCCTCGCCCGACTGGTCGGTGACCGACACGACGGCCGGCAGCGAGGCCTCCAGCTGCTCGGTGGCGGCGTCGCCGTCACGGCGGCCCTTGACCGTCCCGCCCTCGACCGAGACCTCGGACAGCAGCGTCACCTGCGGCACGCCCAGGCGCTCGGCGAGCAGCGCGGGCACGACGCCCATGGTGCCGTCGGTGGAGGCCATGCCGGAGACGACCAGGTCGTAGCCGGCCTTCTCGATCGCCTTGGCCAGGACCAGGGAGGTGCCGATGGCGTCGGTGCCGTGCAGGTCGTCGTCCTCGACGTGGATCGCCTTGTCCGCACCCATGGACAGCGCCTTGCGCAGGGCGTCCTTGGCGTCCTCGGGACCCACCGTCAGGACGGTGACCTCCACGTCGTCGTCGGAGTTCTCCGAGATCTGCAGCGCCTGCTCGACCGCGTACTCGTCCAGCTCGGAGAGCAGGCCGTCCACGTCGTCCCGGTCGACGGTCAGGTCATCGGCGAAGTGCCGGTCGCCAGTGGCGTCGGGCACGTACTTCACAGTGACAACGATCCTCAAGCTCACGCCGGCTCTCCTACTGCGTCGACATTTCAGTGCTGCCTCTTGCAGGCAGCATAGGCGCCCCAAGCGGCCGATCCCGGTCGGGGCGACCTGCGCTCCACCCGGAATATTACTCGTCAGTACATCCAGTTCTTTCCCGCTAAGCAAGCGCTTTGAACTGTGACCTTCGCAACGCAGCGTAACCGGAACCGGACGGTCCCGCAGAAGCGCCCCCGACGGCGGTCAGTCGCGCAGGCCGTTGTAGCGCCCCTGGTGGTAGAGCAGGGGGCTGCCGTCGCCGGCGGGGTCGCCCAGCACGACCTCCGCCAGCACGACGCGGTGGTCCCCGGCCGGCACCCGGCCGACGACACGGCACACCAGCCAGGCGAGCACGCCGTCCAGGACCGGCACACCCTCGGGGCCCTCGCGCCAGACGGTGGGCGCCGCGAAGCGGTCGGCGCCGCTTCGGGCGAACGTGGCCGCCAGGTCCTCCTGGTGCTCACCGAGCAGGTGGACGCCCACGTACTCGGCCGCGGAGACCGCGGGCCAGCTCGACGAACCGGTGCCGATGCCGAAGGAGAGCAGCGGCGGCTCGGCGGAGACCGAGGTGAGCGAGGTGGCCGTGAACCCGACGGGGCCGGCGCCGTCGCGCGCGGTGATCACCGCGACCCCCGCCGCGTGCCGTCGGAAAGCGGACCGGAGCAACTCGGCGCCGGCGAGCCGCGGTGCGGTCAGGTCGGGCGTGACCGTCATACGGGGTGTCCTTCCGCGTTGCGTCCCGGCCCGGGGAGAGGGGACTGAAGGCCTGGCAGCAGGCTGACGACGGGTGGCACACACAGTCAAATACGTCCTGAGAAGTGGAAGCTGTGGAGAGCGCCTCACCGATGGCGTGGCGGCGGTCACACCGCCTCGCCCAGCGCGGCGATCACGTCCGCCTTGCGCGGCTGCCCGACGGCGCGCCGCACGACACGTCCGTCGGCGCCGAGGACCAGCACGGTGGGGGTCTTGAGCACGCCGAGGGCGCGGACGAGATCCAGACGGGCCTCGGCGTCGATCTCGACGTGGGTGACGCCGGGCACCATACCGGCCACCTCCCCGAGAATCCGCCGGGTGGCCCGGCAGGGGGCGCAGAAGGCGCTGGAGAACTGGACGAGCGTCGCGCGTGCGCCCGGTTCCGCGCCCAGGTCGGCCGCGCCGAGCCGAGGACCGGATGGATCGAGCCGCCCGCCGTCGCCCTGCCCGTGCACCCGCGCACTCCGTTCCGCCGCCACCGCGGCACTCGCGGGCCCGCCTCGCGCGCGCCCCACCGGTCCAGTCGTCCACAGGTGCAGCGCTCACGGGGCGGCGTGGATTCCCGGCCCACCGTCGCTTTTCGGCCAGCACGGGCCGACGACGTGATGAGGATCTCGCCACGGGCGGGCACCAAGGCTGGTACACCGGCCGTTCTTGGGGCACGATCTGCGACAAGCCGTAAACCTACGGCTGCGTAACTTTCGACTGGGAGCCCCTCCCCAGGCCGACAAGGAAGGGTTCGACCCGCCCATGGCAGAAATCGTCTACCGCCCGGCGATCGGTCTCGCCCGCACCCTCTTCAAGGTGTGGGACCTCAAGATCGACTGCCAGGGTTCGGAGAACATCCCGCGCTCGGGCGGCGCCGTGCTGGTGAGCAACCACATCAGCTACCTGGATTTCATCTTCGACGGCCTGGCGGCGCTGCCGCAGAAGCGGCTGGTGCGCTTCATGGCGAAGGAGTCGGTGTTCCGGCACCGGATCTCCGGTCCGCTGATGCGCGGCATGAAGCACATCCCGGTCGACCGCGAGCGGGGCGAGGCGGCGTACGCGCACGCCCTGGACTCGCTGCGGTCCGGCGAGATCGTGGGAGTCTTCCCGGAGGCGACGATCTCCGAGTCGTTCACCCTCAAGAGCTTCAAGTCGGGCGCAGCGCGCCTGGCGCAGGAGGCCGGCGTCCCGCTGGTCCCGATGGCGGTGTGGGGCACGCAGCGGCTGTGGACCAAGGGGCACCCGCGCAACTTCAAGCGCAGCCACACCCCGATCACCATCCGCGTCGGCGAGGCGATCGAGGCCTCCCGCGACAAGTACGCGGGCGCGATCACGCGGCAGGTGCGCGAGCGGGTGCAGGAGCTGCTGGAGGCCGCGCAGCGCGCCTACCCGGTGCGCCCCAAGGGCGCGGACGACACCTGGTGGATGCCGGCGCACCTCGGCGGCACCGCCCCCACCCCCGAGCAGGTCCGGACGGCCGAGGCGCACTGACACCACCCCGGACGGCTCCCCCGGGACACCATCCCGCCCGGACTCCGCCGAGTGGTCCGCGTCGTGGGCCCTTCGGGGTTCGGTCGTGCCGCCGGGGCGGCGGAGGATTCCTCCGGGTGACCGGCGGTGTGCTGGTCGAGCGTCGGGCGGCGGCAATGGGGACGGCAGCCGAGCCGACCGGGGCCCTCGCTTCGGGCCTCACCGACGAATCGGCAGCCGAACGGCTCGGCGTCTCACTGCGCACTACCGGCGGCGTGTGGCCGGGCTGACGGACGAACTAGGCCGTTTCGTTTGGATCACCGAGCGGACCAGAGGAAGATGCCCGCGATATGGAGCCCGGCCAGGTAGATGGTGGCGGTCTTCTCGTAGCGGGTGGCGATGCCGCGCCACTGCTTGAGGCGGTTGATGCACCGCTCGACGGTGTTGCGCTGCTTGTAGGTCTCGCGGTCGAAGGCCGGTGGCCTGCCACCCCGGCTGCCCCGACGTAACCGGTGCGCGCGCTGGTCGGCGGGAACAGGGATCACTGCCCGGATGCCGCGCTTGCGCAGGTGCTCGCGGATCGCGCGGGAGGAGTACGCCTTGTCAGCCAGGACCACATCCGGCCTGGTGCGGGGCCGGCCGCGCCGACGGGGAACGCGCAGGCGGGCCATGACCTCGGTGAACGCGGGTGCATCACCCGCCTGGCCTGCGGTGAGAACGAATGCCAGAGGCCGGCAGTGGGCATCGGCAGCGAGATGGATCTTCGTGGTCAGCCCGCCCCGGGACCGGCCGATGGCATGGTCGTCGGGTTCGCCGGCCGGGGCCCCTTTTTGCGGGCCCCGGCCGCGTGCTGGTGAGCCCGCACGATCGTGGAGTCCACCGACACGGCCCAGTTGAGGTCCTCGTCCGCGTCGGCCTGGGCCACCAGGGCGGTGAAGACCCGCTCCCATGTGCCGTCGACGGCCCACATCCGCAGCCGGTTGTAGACGCCTCGCCAGTTGCCGTACCTCTCCGGCAGGTGGACCCACTGCGTGCCGGTCTGGAACTTGAAGGCGATCGCGTCGATCACCTCACGATGGTCCCGCCACCGGCCACCCCGCCTCGGCGTCCGGTCCGGGAGCAACGGCTCGATCCGCGCCCACTGCGCATCAGTCAACGGCACACCCGGACCAACGACCAACTGATCCAAACGAAACTGCCTA